>JAISDG010000147.1 GCA_031265015.1 Spirochaetaceae bacterium
TGTGCGCTTTTGCGGTCTTTGCCGTTTTTTCGGCGCCGGTGTTTTCACAGTCCGCGGGGGCCCTGCGGGACTATGTGGGGCTTATCAACCAGAGCTATCATCCGGACATTGTGGCCTACTTTGAAAAGATGAAGGCCGATCTTGACAAGCGGGGAGAGGCCGACGCCGTAAAGGCCGTTGATCTGTTCCTTAAGGGGGATACCGGTTCGGGTTTTGTGATCAGCGATGCCAGGGGAAACTTTTACATCGTCACCAATCACCATGTGGTTGCCCAGGCCTATTCCCTTTCCATCACCTTTGAGCGGCAGGACGGCTTTAAAAGAAAAATCGACAACCTTAAAATTATTGCCGACGATGAGGAACAGGACCTGGCTCTTTTGGCCTTTGCTCCGGGGGATAAACCGGCCGGGGCGTTAAGTTTCCTCTCCCGGTCCATACAGGAAGGGGAGGACGTGTACTCCGCGGGCTTTCCCGGCCTGGGGGTAACGCCCCTCTGGCAGTTTGGCAGGGGAATGGTGTCCAACGCCATTGCCCGGTTTCCCAAAAGTATCGACGACGAAACCATGATGGGGCCTTTCATCCAGCACACCGCCCAGGTTGATCCGGGCAATTCCGGCGGCCCTCTCCTGGTGGCCCAGAGGAACGTCCCGGCGGGATACGCGGTGGCGGGGGTTAATACCTTAAGCGCCCTCTGGCGGCAGGCGGCAAATTATGCCATCCCGGCAAACACCGTTCAGGCCTTTGTCGGCTCGGCGTTAAATTCCCGGTCCGATACCTGGCGGGCAGCCCTGGACGAACGGCTCTCCAAATTTGTAGAAGGCCTGGGAGCAAACAAGGCGGTATATCCCCACATCGCCGGCTTTCTTTCTTCCGCCTGCGTGGGGGAAAACGCCGAATACGCCATATCGGAACTGTTCGGAAGGGCGAACCGTACCGTGCAGCAGGGCTTTATCGAAAAATGCGAGGACAGCGTGGTGGGCGCCATGGGCTATGCCGTAGCCTGGACTATTGAAAACAGCATCCGGGGCCAGGGGGCTATCAGGGCGGCCTTAAAGGACGTCAGCGGCGGGGGTGAAGAATACACCGTTGTCTTTACCGTGAACAACAAGGACTTTAGTTCCCGGTGGGTCCGGGAATACGGCAACTGGCGGATCAGGACCTTCGGCGAAGTTGCCTCCGGCGACAAAACCCTGGTTGAAAAAAAAGAAAAGGAAAAGAAGACCGCGGAAAATCTAAGGACCGACAGTGATTTTAACATAGAAGCCGGTTATGCCTACCTCTTTGAAAAAGGGCATGCCCTCTATGCGTCGGCCACTTTTATGCGGTATTTGGGCGCCCGGTTCTATTTTGCCGGTTCCGATTTCTGGGCTTTCGGGATCTTCGGGCAGATCCAGGGGGCCATCACTATAAAAAACATCGCCCTTATGCCTTATGTCAACATCGGCGCGGACTTTCAGCATGACAAAGCCTGGGATGACTATAAGGATCAGGAGTACATGGCCGCCGGTTTTCCCCTGGCCATGGCGGTACAGGGGGGCTTAAAGGTTACCACCGCCAAAGTACCCGGTCTCTACGGAGGAATGGGATTCCAGTACAATGTCTTTTCGATGAACGACAATCCCGATCCCATGAAGATGGCGCTGATTACCATGGTGGGTTATTCCTTTTAAAGATGATTCAACGGCGTTTTATGGTGATTTAACCGCGCCCGAATGATTTTGTGTTTCCAGAGGGGGCCCTCAAGTTTTTTGAGGGCCTTTTTTTGCAGCAGCCAGCGGACCGCTTCCTTTGCTTCGTCCTCGGACCAGCGGACCGTCTCCGCACCGGAGAGGACCGCCGCGGCCTCTTCCAGGGTATAACAGCGGCGGTTCCTGCGGAAAAAGTCCGTCAGGCTCCGTTCTTCCCGGAGCAGGGGGCTGTTTTCGCCGGAACAAACGTCGCAGCAGTGGTTTTCGGGCTTTGCCGGGGGGCCGCTTCCTTCGTAGTTCAGCAGGGCCAGGAGCGTTTCCCGGCGGCACCGGGCCCCTTCCCGGGCATAGTCAAAGAGCGGCTCTATACGCCGCCGTTCTTCCGGGGAACGGATCCGGCCAAGCCTGGCCTCGTCGCCGGGCCCCCAGAGCAGAACGGCCCGGGACTGCTTCCCGTCCCGGCCCGCCCGCCCCGATTCCTGGAGGTACGCTTCTACCGAAGGGGGGCAGTCCCGGTGTATCACCGTGCGGATGTCGGCCTTGTCCACCCCCAGGCCGAACGCGCAGGTACTGACCAGTACTCCGTCGCTGTGGAGGTACCACTCCTCCACATCCTTTTTTTCTTCCCTGCTAAGGCCCGCGTGGTAAAAACGTATCTTTTCCGCCCAGGGTATCTTTTGTTCCGCCAGGCGGTTTCGCAGATACCGGGCAAGTTTTTCCGTTCCCGGCCGGGAGGAGCAGAACACAATGGCGGGCCGTTCGTTGGCAAGCAGAAGATCCCGTACCGCCAGGTCCCGAAGTATGCAGCCCTGGGCCCGGTATTCAATATTGGGCCGGTCAGGGTTGCCGATGATCCGGTAATAACCGCCCCCTGCCTCATTACCGGGAACGGCATTACCGGAAGTGACGCCGAAAATGTACCGCCCTATCTTTTCCAGTACCGGAGCGGAGGCGGTGGCGGTAAAGGCCGTTACCAGCGGGGAGCGTACCTTCTCCAGGATTTTGGTGATCTCCAGGTACGCGGGACGAAAACTTTCACCCCACTCGCTGACGCAGTGGGCTTCGTCGATCACCGTATGAACAATTCCCAGCCCGGGAAGCTTTTCCTGTACCCGGGGGCTTAAAAGTACCTCGGGGTTGGCAATAATGAATTTACTGTATCCGCTCTTTATGCATTTCCAGACCGCCTCCCGTTCTTCGGGGCTCTGGCCGCCCCGAAGAAGAACCGGAGAAAAGCCCCGTTCCCGCAAGCGCCGTTCCTGATCCGCCATCAGTGACAGGATCGGATAAATAACCAGGGTTGGCCCCTTCATCAGCATGGCGGGAAGCTGAAAGCAAAGGGATTTTCCCGCTCCTGTGGGCAGGATCACCAGCTGCCGGCCCAGGCCGGAGCGGTCATTCTCCGTTTCCGGCGCAGGCTCCGCGTCCGCGGTTTCCCGGGGAAAAGCACATTCCCCGGACGGAAGGCCGCCGGATTTTTCCGTGGGCCAGAGAATGGGAATGCCCGCGGCCAGAGCGGCTTCAACAAGGTTTGCCACGATCAGCCGTTGATAGGGAAACAGGTAGGGCAGCCCGAAAAGCTGCTGTACCGCTCCGGTTAAAGGATCCGTCACAAGGCGCCTCCACACCTTTATATGGCACGGAGAAACGTTCCGCTTGTTATGGACGGAATTTTTCCGGTGGTAATCTCCGGTATTCGCTTTAATCCATTTGAGGCTGGTGCGGTGGAGAGGGGATTTAAAGTGCATTCGCTTTAAAACCTACCCTGACCCGGAGAAGGATTTAAGCGGAATTCGCTTTAAATCCACTTGAGGCTGGCGAAGACGGGATTTAAAGCGCATTCGCTTTAAAATCTGCCCTGATCCGGAGAAGGAGTTAAGCGGAATTCGCTTTAATCCCATTTGAGGCTGATGCGGTGGAGAGGGGATTTAAAGCACATTCGCTTTAAAACCTGCCCTGACCCGGAGAAGGATTTAAGCGGCATTCGCTTTAAATCCATTTGAGGCTGGTACGATGGAGGGGATTTAAAGTGCATTCGCTTTAAATCCATTGGTAATCCCCCGGATTTGCCGGGGCCCTCGTAGCATGATTTTTCTAAACTACGGTAATAAAAGCCGGTATTCTTCAGCAGGAGGGGAAAGGGCAATGAGAGGAAAACAATTATGCGGATTCCGGCGGTATAACTATGCGCGCTATGGTTTCTTGTTCGGTGGCCAGAATATCAAAACAGTCTTCATTAAGGCCTATTTTTCTGAGCATCAGGTTCACTATCACCAGGCCCAGACCGGCCCCTTCGGAACTGTCCAGAACCCGGGAAAGGGCGTCTTCCAGGCTGGTGTACTGCTGTACGTGGATCAGTTTATCATGAATGCGCATTAGTTCCACCTTGGTAACCACCGCGTTGTTTCGGATTTCTATATAAATGGCATTTTGCTTCATTTGAATAATCAGTTTGACGTAAAAACCTTTTTTCTTTTGGATCCTCGAATAATGGGAGATGTTCCCCAGGGTATCTTTTTTAAAATTGATCATCCCCAGTTTATAATCATCGGGATCGTTGAGGTCCAGTCCCCGTTCTAAAAAATAGACCCGTTTGGTATTGGCCCTTTTGGCGTTAGCAGCCA
>JAISDG010000001.1 GCA_031265015.1 Spirochaetaceae bacterium
TAAACAACCAAAAAACGGCCTGAACCGGAACCACATTCCCTCAAAATTCTAAACGTTCAGAAAACCCGCTTGGATGGCAAAAAAGGGCTGCTGGAAATTGTACTTTCTAGACAGCCCCCGATGGTTCCAGCGCGCCATCCATGGCGCCCTTTCGGGCATCGGCTTCTTTGCCGATTCCTGGCAGACTATTCCGGAATGGTTTTGCACAGGTACGGAACCGTACGCACGGTGGTGTGGGAGGACGGCTGCCCAGCTAATGGGCGGCCTCCTACCCGATTTTACCTTTGGTAAACCCCGGCGCGGACGCCGGTTTTGAGTCCCTTGCCGCCTTCCGCCCTTCTTTTCTATAATGCGGTATACATGGTATACCACAGCGTGGTATACCTCAGTGCCGGAGGACCCCTTGATACCGCGGTTATTTGCAAACGCCCGTAAGCTTGTTTTTAAATTCGGTTCCAAGACCCTGGCGGACAGCGGCGGAAAAATCAACGGGCCGCTGCTTGCCGAATTTGCGGAGCAGGCCTCGGCGCTTCTTAATCAGGGCAAACAGATCGTTATTGTCTCTTCCGGCGCCCAGGTAGCGGGGCTTTCGACCATGGGCAAATGGGCCCGTAAAAAAGATCTCCATTACCGGCAGGCGTTATGCGCGGTGGGTCAGGTGGAGTTGATGAACGCCTGGGCCAGGGCCTTTGCCCCCCAGGGCATTCACATAGCCCAGATATTGCTGACCAGGGACGATTTCGGCGATAACAACCGGACGCTTAACATGCGGAATACCCTTTTTACGCTGGTGGATGAGGGAATTATTCCGGTCATCAACGAAAACGATACGGTCAGCGTGGAAGAAATCAAAATAGGCGAGAACGATACCCTGGCCGCCCAGTCCGCCATATTGTGGAGCGCCGATCTGCTGGTTCTGTTCAGCGATATTGACGGCCTGTACGACAAAAATCCCAAAAAATACGAAGATGCCCGGCTGGTGACCGAAGTCCGGGATATTACCGCGGCCCGCCGCTTGGCGGGTTCCGGCGAAACCAACGAGTTCGGAACCGGGGGCATTGTTACCAAGCTGGACGCCGCCGAACAGGCCCTGTCTTACGGCATTCCCATGATCCTTGCCCACGGCGGCCGGGAACGGGTCCTGGAGGCCCTGGCCGGGGGAACCCAGCAGGGAACGGCTTTTTTATGTACAGAGCAAGCAAATATATGATATACTTTCCCATCAAGATCGGAGGTACGCAGGGATGAAAACGTTGATTGCCTGTATAGGCGCCGGGAATATGGGAACCGCCCTGATGAAGGGAGCCGCTGCGGCCGCGGGGGGTGAAAATATCGGCTTTTCCGATGCGGACAAAGCTAAAGCCAGAGCTTCCGCCCGGTTAATGGGGGCCATGGTATTCGGTACCAATACGGAGGCGGTAAAAACCGGAAAATATGTTTTTCTTGCGGTAAAGCCCCAGGTTCTGCCTTCGGTACTGGCGGAAATAGCCCCTATCGTCAGGGAGCGTATTGTTTCGGGAGATGCCCCGATACTGGTGTCTTTGGCCGCAGGGTGGTCAATCGGTAAAATACAGGCCATTATCAGCGGTTCAGGAATGGATGTGCCCGCCGCCCGGGCTCCGGTAGCTTCGGTCCCCGTCGCCAGGATCATGCCCAACACCCCGGCTCTTATCTCCCAGGGGATGATAGCTTTTTCCGCTTCCCACAAGTTTCCTTCAACCAGGCTTGACGAACTGGAAAAAATCCTGGGCGGCGCAGGGCTGGTGGACAAGGTAGACGAAAAATTGATGGACGCCGTCACGGGCCTTTCCGGTTCCGCTCCCGCCTTTGTATGTCAGTTTATCGAAGCCCTGGCGGACGGCGGAGTACTTGCCGGTCTTTCCCGGGACAAAGCCCTGCGCTACGCCGCCCAGACGGTGATGGGAACCGCCGCCATGGTCCTGCAAACCGGCAGACATCCGGGGGAACTAAAAGACATGGTTACCTCGCCCGGGGGCACGACGATACAGGGAGTCGCCGCCCTGGAACGGGGAGCTTTCCGCGGGGCGGTTATCTCCGCGGTAGAAGCGGCCTGGAAGCGATCCGGCGAACTGGGCTAAACGGTCAGAATTGCCGCGTGACGCCTCAAAATTGGTAAACGGTATTACAAAACCTATGGGGCATTTTGGGACGCGATACTAAAATTTTCCCGAAGTAAATCGAAACGATTACACATTCTCATTGAACCGATAGCGGCCTGACAATCTCATTTCATTTAGGAATAATTGGGCCCTTCTCAAAGCTACTTGATTTTGTGTTAAAGCGCATGACTTTGGGACAGGCTCGTTTCCCCAAAAATACTTCTTAGTACCCGGTGGAAGGCTTCCGGCAGCGGCGCCCTGATTAGGGGGGCAAAAGCTTCCGGCAGTTCCAGTTCCGCCGCGTGCAGAAAAAAACCGGGCCCGGCGGCGAGGATAGGAAGGCCGCCGTATTTCCGGTCCCCGGAAAGAGCGTGTCCGCGGCGGGCCGCCTGGGCGCGAATCTGGTGGGTACGGCCGGTACCGGTTTCCAGGCGGGCCAGGGTCCAGGCCCTGCCGCCCTCCCGGGCCCGGGCAAGGGGCGTAACTCTGGTCACGGCAGGTCTGGCTTCATCTGCCGGACTTGGCGGTTCGGTTGTCCCCACCGCCGGAACAACCAGCGTTTTCCGGGCTGCCCTATCCCGAAGGAGCATGTCTTCCCACACTTCATCTCCGGTCAGACCGCCGTCCAAAAGAGCCAGGTACTGTTTACGGATTTTCCCTTCCCGCAAAAGAGCGCTGAAACACCGAGCCCCTTCCAGGCTTTCGGAAAAAACGATACTCCCGCTGGTGGGTTTATCAAGCCGGTGCAGAGGACCCGGTTTAAACGAAAGGGACTCGGGCAGCCGCCCCGCCAGATATGCCCGGACCCGCCGTTCCAGGGTATCCGGGGCTGTTCGCCGCCGGCTGTTCCGGTCCGGTGATTCGCCGTGAACCGCAAGACCCGCGGGTTTGTTCAGAATAAGAAGTCCGGCCCCTTCCCACAGTATGTCAAGGCCCATCCCGGTTTTAGGCTCGATGGCGGGGCGGCAGGATTTAAAGCGCATTCGTTTTAAATCCTCCCCTCCGGAGTTGCCGGGGAAACGGCGGGCTTTAGGGTGAATTCGCTTTAAATCCCCCGGAAGCGCGTTTAGGTGAATTGCGTCTATATATATTTCCGCCCCTTCCTGGATACGATCTTCTCCCCGCGCGGAACGGCCGTTAACCCGGACACGACCCTTGCGCAGCAGCCGATGCAGGGCCGAAAGAGGAAGCTCTGGCAGGGCTTTACGGAGGATCCGGTCAAGACGGCGGTTATCATCGTCGGCCCGGGCGGTGAGAATCATAATTCAGTATGGATCATGACGTAGTAACTATCAACCGAAAATCACCATGGATGCCGGTTGCGACCGTGGAGCGATCCGAAGAACAGCGCAGCCCCGAAAAGGTGTATAGGGTTTGTTATGCTCTGAGGTATCATGGCAAAATTGCGAGTCTCCGCCCCGGCATCGCAGGAGGACTTCTTTGGCGTGGCGGTAAAAATTCCAAAGCATGTTAGTCATCCGGGTACTAGGAATAACCGCGCGTAAAGGTGTAGCATGACGGCGGAGCGGAGAACGTATTCGGGTGACGGAAGCACAGGGCCCCCAGCACATTACCGCTGGGTACATCAAAAATTTTTTCCAGCTGGGCGCATCGGAGCAGGATGTAAAAATCCTGGCCCTGATACTGAAATGCCTTTTCCGAAAAGTGTATCCCCACAATGCCGTTATCTGCCGTTACGGCGAAGAGGCGGACCAGGTCTATTTTATTGATTCGGGAACCTGTTCGGTCCTGGGCGCGGACAACGACCCGGTGGGCGAAATGGAAGCGGGCCAGTACTTTGGGGAATACGCGGTTCTTTCCGGGGAAAAACGGCTTGCCACCGTCGTTTCCAGGGGCGAAGTAACGGTTTATTCCCTGCATAAAAAATACCTCCTTAAACTGGTAAGCGTTTTTCCCCGGCTCTACGGAATTTTTCTAAAACGAATCTATAACCAGGCTTCGGAGGACTACAAAAAACTCACGGCCTCCCTCAATTCCCGGCGGGGCCTTGCCCGGCGGGGCCGGACCCGGACAAGCCTGCCTCTGCTGCTGCTCGACTACGGCCTCGTGGTCCTGCTCTTTACCGCCGCGTTTTTTGTTCCCCCCGGATGGCGGGCCAGTCCCTGGGTTGTTTCCGCTCCCTTTGTTTTCCTCCTTCTCTATATTATCGTTACCGGCCGGATCCTGGAGTCCCTTGTTTTGTCCACCCTGCTTATCCATATCATCCTGGCGGGAGGGGGTTTTGTATCCGCCTTTTACCGCGGCCTGGCGGAGGCCTTCGACTTCCAAACCGTCCAGACCATACTGCTTATCGCCATCATGGGCGCGCTGATCCGCGTCCTGACCGCATCGGGAAGCGTCAACGCCCTGCGGATACTGGTAGAAAAGCGGGTCAAAACCGGTCCGGGGGTGCTCCTTGTTTCCATGCTCACGATGATCGTTGTTTTTGTGGACGATCTGTTCAGTTTTCTGATTGCTGGCGCCTGCTTCCGCGGCCCCGCGGACAGCCACCGCATACCCAGGGAAAAGTCGGCGATCATCATGGGGCTTTTTCCCGCGGCGGCCTGTATTTTAAATCCTTTTTCCATCTGGGGCATGTACCTTTTGGGGCTTATCAGTCCCGCGGCGGGGGGGCTGGAAGGGGGCTTTTCCCTCTTTACCGCATCTCTGCCCTTTAACTTTACCGCCATCCTGATCGTGCTTTTTTCCTTTCTGCTGGCGGTCAATAAAATACCCCTCTGGGGATCGTTAAAAAAAGCCCAGCAGCGGGTGGATGCCGGGGGCCCCCTGGGGCCTCCCAATTCCTCGGTGTATCTGGACAAAACCGACCAGCGGGGCCGGCTTATCAACCTTATCCTTCCGGTCCTGGTGCTTATCTTCTCCTCCCTGGGCATAGAAACCTTTACCGGCGGCCCGGTGAGGATCAACCTGAACCAGGGCCTCCTGATCACCCTGGGCTTCGTTTTCTTTCTGTACTGCTTCCAGCAGTACATGACGCCGGAACAGTTTTTTAATCACGTGATCTACGGCATCGAAAGCATGCTGGTACCGATGCTGCTCTTGATCGTCATTACCGCTTTTTCAAGGGGCATGGACGGCCTGGGCTTTTACGCCTGGTTTGGCGGTATGATCCGTTTTCTGGTGGGCGGACAGCTCTGGCTTGTGCCCTGCATGCTTTTTATCCTCTTTACCTTTATGGCCCTGTTCTTCGGCAACGCCTGGGCCATGTACGTTATCGGCATACCCATGGCCCTGCAGCTTGCCTCTCTGCTGGGGGGAAATCCCGCCCTCTATACCGGGGCGGTCTGCGCCGCCGGGCTGGCGGGGGGCAATCTTTCCATGTATGTCAGCGATCTCTTCGTGATCGGTTCGGTCATCGGCATCGATCCCCTGGCCTATTACAGAGCCCAGTTCCCCTATGTCGCGGTCATGACGGTCCTTTCCGCCGCGGGATACGTCGCCGCGGGATATTTTTTGGGATTATAATGTTTTGGAAATGGGCGATTTTTTATGAACCCTTTTCGGCTGGATTAGTTTGAGGCATTGCGCGCATTGATCACCCCGGTATTCCAGGGTATCCTTGTTCCCATGGGGACAGTACGAAGAAGCGCTCCGTGAACTGCTCATCAAACTGCCCGATCCCCGGATGGGAGCGTACGGGAGGGCGATGTTCAACCTCTCGGAAGACGAAGACATCTGCGTGAAGCTGGGGATCGTCACGGACAATCGTGATCTTTATGATTTCTCAAAACGGGATTTTGTTTTACCAGAAGAGCAGGGATTTATATTTACGATAATCCCTGTTGTAGACCTTGACAAAAACCCTCGCAATACAAAACCGGATCATTGGCAGGAAGGTGACAGCGAAGGTAATCTTGTATGGGATCCTTTTTGGGGTACCAAGGTAGAGAAGAATTATGGAATCCTAAGAAACGGAACTGATTCACCCCGGTGGATTACTGTAAAGAAGGTGTAAGAATGAAAAACGTAATTTTTGGTATCCTGTTGGCATATCTCGTTTGTGATCTTCACGCTGTGGATGACAAGATTTGGGGGTTTTGGATGTCAGAACCCCACGTATCCGGCACAAAAAGAGAGTTGGTAATGGAATGGGAACGTCATCTGGAGAAAAGCAAAGACCCTGATATGTATAAAACAGGACATTATAAGGAGGAGGGTCTAGACAGGTATACCATATTTGGAACTATGCTATATCCCGGGAACGGAGGGATTTTTTACATAACCGGCATTGAAGAGGTGAATAGTGATGAGTATATTCTATTTTTAATGAGTCTGATTGGTTCTGACGGGGGGATCCCTATATATGGCGAAGGCACTGTTAGAATGGTCTTTATCGATGAAGATACTATTTATTTTGAGGCAATCACGGACGATGAGCCCGGAACCTATAACCAGTTTTTTCGCGGCCCAAGCAATATTAAATATCGTGCCGAAGTTGTAGATGCCTATTACCCCGAAAGGGCCGGCATTCTCCAGTATGAAGCAAGAAAACGTCTTGAGGAGCTTGAGGAAGAAAGAAAACAGCGTGAGGAGCAGGAAAAAGCGGCGGCCCAAGAGGAATATGCCGAATACGAGGAACTTGTTGTTCCTGCCGGGGAAACGGCTGTACAACAAAAACCGGGAACGGCGTTGCCATTGGTTATAGTAGTGGCCGCGGCGGGAATAGCCGCTGCCGCCGGCATAGCGGTTTTTCTGATACGGCGGAAAAGGTAACGGGTACGGATATGCTTTTTCAGGAATTCCCCGGTTTCGCGCCGCTGATATCCCGGTGGGGCACGTTTTTCCCGTCCTCTTTCAAAGACGAGGCATCGGCCTCTTTTCGGTAGCATTTTTTATGAGGCAATGCGAGGTTCACTTAGAAAAATTATGGCGCAACGCGAGGTATTGACGAACCGTACCGGTTCTGGTATAGTGATTTTTCCAGATAATAGCATAATCCGTTCGCGGTGGTAGTATAGCAGGAGGAAGTTGTATGGGCGCACGAATCAGGCTCAAAAAGTTCGGGACGAAAAAACGGCCCTATTATCGTATTGTGGTAATGGATAACCGATCTCCCAGGGATGGGAAGACCATTGAAGAACTGGGATACTATCATCCCATAGAAGCCGAAGATAAGCAGATTGTCTTTAACTCCGAAAAGGTAAAGACCTGGATTCAAAACGGGGCAACGGTAACCGATACAGTGCGGAGTCTTCTGAACAAAAAAGATTTCTCCTTGAAATAAGGCTGGTCATTGTTAACGTGGGGGAGAAAGCAACTTATGGAAAAAGATTTAATCGAATATATCGCAAAATCCCTGGTGGATGATCCCGGCCAGGTAACGGTCAATGTGGTTGAAGGGGAAAAATCCACCATTCTGGAACTCCGGGTAGCGGCAGACGATATCGGTAAAGTTATTGGTAAGCACGGGCGTATTGCCAAGGCCATGCGTACCGTGCTTCAGGCGTCCACCGCCAAAACCGGCAAACATACGGTGTTGGAGATATTGGATTAGGCAAAAAGTTTCAAAACTCCAACGGGTTTTGAAGTTCAAACCCTGACTCCAAAGCCTGTGAAAAAACGCTCCGGGTTTTGGAACCGGCTTACATGATTGAACGTTTTGTAGTGGCCCGGGCGGGTGCCCCTTTTGGGCTTAAGGGCTGGCTGAAAATCACCAGCCTGTCGGGCGAAACCACCAACCTGCGATCCCTTAAACGGGTATTTCTTCGTGATGGAACGGAATACGCCATAGAGGGGGTGTCTCTTTCTCCGTTGTCGGTTAAATTAAGGGGCGTTGACAGTCCCGAAGCGGCCAAGCTGCTTAAGGGGGCGGAAATGCTTGTTCCCCGGGCGGAGGCCGTGCCCCTTGGCGAGGGGGAATTTTATATAGAAGACCTCCGGGGACTGGAAGTTTTTACCCTGTCCGGGGCGCCGGGAACAGGTGGTCCGGTAGGACATATTGCCGATGTAATTGAAGGGGGAGGAGGATTTCTGGTGGAAATCCTTTTTCCTTCGGGCGAAAAAAAACTCGTTCCCTTTCGAAACGAGTTTTTCGGTCCCGTGGACTTCCTCTCCCGCCGAATCGAGTTGCTGGAAACCTGGATTCTGGAATGAAGTTTACCGTTTTAACCCTCTTTCCCGAAATAAGCGATGTTTATTTTGCCACTTCCATCATGGCCAGGGCTTTGAAAAGGGGGATCCTGGAATACCGGGCCGTTAATATCCGGGATTTTGCCCTGGATAAGCATAGAACCTGCGACGACGCACCCTATGGCGGCGGGCCGGGGATGTTGATGCTGGCGGAACCCCTGAGCCGGGCCCTGGAATCGGTGGGCGCAGTCAACCGCCGGGCCGGCAGGCCGGGGAACCCGCCTGCGGAACACGGCGCTCCGGCGGAATGTAATGTCCGGCCGGAATGCGGCAGTCCGGCGGAACAGGGTGTTCCCGCCGGCAGCCCCGCTCCTTCGGGCCGCCGGCCCTGGGTGGTATACCTGTCCCCTTCGGGCCGGCTTTTTACCCAACAGCGGGCCCGGGAGCTGGCGGAGGAACGGGAACTGGTTCTTCTCTGCGGCCGCTACGAGGGCATAGACCAGCGGATTATCGACGCCTATGTGGACGAGGAATTGTCTCTGGGGGATTATGTACTTTCCTCCGGGGAAGTCGCGGCCCTGGGGGTAGTAGACGCGGTATACCGGCTGGTGGACCAGGTCATTACCCCCGAATCCCTGGAAGAAGAAAGCTTTTCCGGGGGCCTTTTGGAGCATCCCCAGTATACACGGCCCGAATTTTTTGATACAATGGAGGTTCCCGGGGTTCTTCTTTCGGGACATCACGAAAATATACGGCGCTGGCGTTTACAGAAACGGGTCGAAAAAACCCTTGCCTTCCGGCCCGATTTGATAGGACGGGGACTTAAGGAAGGGATTTTTGACGCGGAGACCGTTAAACTTATTAAGGAAGGAAACGATGAACGAGATACGGGCAATAGAAGCTTCCCAGATGAAGGCGGAACTGGATACCTTTAAAGTAGGGGACACGGTTAAGGTCCATTTTAAGATTGTAGAAGGCAAAACCGAACGAATCCAGATCTATGAAGGACTGGTTATTGCCATGAAGAATTCCCAGGTGGGCAAAACCTTTACCGTACGGAAAAATTCTTATGGTGTCGGCGTTGAACGGGTATTCCCCATTCATTCGCCCCGGATTGCCAGGGTAGAATTGGTACGTCCCGGCAAAGTCCGGCGGGCCAAGTTGTACTACATTCGGGACAAAATCGGAAAAGCCGCCAAAATTAAAGAGCTTATTGTTAAAAAAAGCAATAAAGCCAAGGCTCCCAAAGCCGCCCAGCCCGAAGCCCAGGCATAGGGTCCGCGGTTCACCGGTCCGGCATTTTGAAAGTATCTACCGGTGAACCTTTCCTTCCGGGGAAACCGGGCTCTTCCGCCGCCATACCCGCCGCTAAAGGGCATGTCCGCCTTCAGCCGCCGGTTCCGGAAAAAATGCCGGTTCAGGATTCTCTTTCCGTAAAGGGGGATCCTCTTTCCAATCTTCTGCATTCCCTTAAACTGCCCCGGGATAACCTGTCCCGGTCTATCGTTTCTTTTACCCGGTTTTTTTCCCTGCCCCTGAACGGGAAACTGCTTGGTTTCTTCAGGAAAGAAGTCCTGGGACAGCAGTTCCGGGAGGCCGCCGCCCTGGGAACCGCCGCGGCCGCCGGTAAGGGCCTGGAAATCCGGGGAAAAGCGCTCGGCGAATATGCCGCCGCCATTGAAGGTTCCCCGGATGCCCGTAACGGAGAACTCTTTGTTGCGGAACCCCCGGCGGAACCGGCGGAAAAAAGGCCGGAACCGCCGTTTCAAAAGATATCCGGCAATGGCGAAGAGGGCGGCGGTTCCGGAGGCGGTACGGACACTTCGTCCGGCGCCCCTTCCGGCGGCGGTAACAGCGGCCATGCTCCGGATAGGCAGGATAACCCCGAAACCAAAGCCGGCGGGGCAGATCAGAATAAACCGGAAAATAAGCCGCCGGACCCGGAAGCTCTCCGCCGCCGGGTTACCGCGGTACTTGAGGAAAAACCGCTCCTTGACCTGATCAACCGTATTCCCGGCAAAAACGGACGCCGCTGGACGGTACTTCCGTTTTCGTTTACCAGGGAGGGTGTTGAATTTTCCGTTACCCTGCGGGTATTATTAAATATAAATCCGTTAGCGTCCACGATTACCGGACCCGCCGGTTTTGAACGGCTGGCTGCGGATATCAAGTTATCCCCGGGGCCCGCAAGCCGGGAACGGCAGTGGCGTATTGTGCTGGAAAGATCCGAAAAGGCTTATACCCGGGCGGAGGTAAGTCTTTTTATGGGCGAAAAGGCCCTTACCTTTTTACCGGCGGAGCAAAAACGCCTGGAAACAGAGCTGGCGGACAGCTTCGGCTTGCCCCGCGGCAAGGTCGTCTTCGGGAAGGAAGCATCCCGGTTTGCCGATTCCCGGGACGATCTCTTGCGTCCGGTCAACGAAGCAGTGTAACATGGGCAGGAAAAGAAAAAAAGCCGCCGCCATTGCCTATGCTCCGCCCCAGCCGGCCCCCGTTGTACTAGCCGTCGGCCGGGACAGGGAGGCGGAACGGATCCTGGAAGCAGCTCGGGAAGCAGGTGTCGCCATCGTTGAAGATCCTGGTTTGGCGGCCATGCTGGAAACAGCCAAACCGGGGGATTATATTCCTCCCTGGTGCTGGGAGGCCGCGGCGAAAATTCTTGCCTTTGTAGCGGCAAGAGAGGAGGCATTACTAAACCGGACATGAAAAAAATAGATATTAAAGCTCTTCGTCCGGGGATGATTTTCTCCGCTCCAGTCTACATAGAGGGCAATAACCTCCTGGTTCCCGCCGGCATTGCAATACGTAAAAAGGATATCGATCATCTTTTAAGCTGGGGGTATGCCTCGGTTACCACCGAGGGCGATTTGGTTAAAACAGAACCTGTGGCCGAAAAAACAGCCGCCGAAATATCCGGTCCCGCGGAAGCGGCCGCAACAGCGCCGGGATTTTCGGGAGAAACAAAAAAGAAAAGCGCCGGAAACCTGTTGTCCCTGACGGATGTCCAGGAAAACAAGGGGGCGTACCGCAGCTACATTGATTTGATAGAACGGCTGGATACTGTTTTTTCCAACATTGGTTCCGGAATTTCGGTAGAACCCAGGACGGTGGATAACCTGACCAGCAGGCTTCTCCAGGCGGTCTGGGACGACCGGGATCACATTATCGGTTTTATCCTTGGGGGAGAAGTAACCGGCCACGTACTGGCGAAAAGTTCGGTCAATACCGCCATCCTTTCCGCAATGATAGCCATGGAGCTTAAATTTACCCACCACAAGGTTATGCATGTGGTTACCGGCGCCCTGCTCCATGATGTGGGCATGCTCCGGCTGCCCAAAGAAATAACCGATAAATCCGGAGGTCTGTCTGATGCGGAAGTCCAGCGCATGCAGGCCCACCCGCTCTATACCTACAAAATTATTACCAAAGAACTGCTTTACCCCGAAGACGTAGGACTGGTAGCCCTGCAGCACCATGAACGCTGGGACGGCGAAGGGTATCCCCGCCGTATTTCCGGGACGGATATTGACATGGGCGCCCGGATTGTTTCGGTGGCCGATGCTTTTGAAGCCATGGTAAGTGAAAAGCCCTACCGGAACTCCATGATGGGCTACCAGGCCATGAAGAACCTTCTTTCAGACAATCTGAGGCGTTTTGACCCGGAAGTTGTCAAGGCCTTTATCAAAACCATGGGGATTTATCCCATCGGCTCCATTATTCTGTTGAACAACGGATCCATAGCCAGGGTAGCGGAAGTACAGGGGGACGCCCCCTTACGGCCCAAGATCCGTATTTTGATTGACGAATTTGGCAAGCTCTACAAACAGGATGAGGGGGATTTAATCGATCTTTTGACGGAAAAAAGCCTGTTCATAGCCAGGGCGCTGGATCCCAAGGAAGTAATGAAAAAAAAGTGATGCGGACCACAACATCTGCCGGGACGGCGGGGGAAATGCTGGCTGCGAAGGCCATGCAAAACAGGGGAATGCGCATTGTGGCCAGGAATTTCCGTTCCCTGTGGGGCGAAATTGACCTTATCGTCCTGGACGGCGAAGTGCTGGCCTTTGTGGAAGTAAAAAACTGGCCCGCCTACGGGCTGGAAAATTTGGCCTATGGTATTACCGAAAAAAAGAAACAGCGGATTATAGAAACAGCTAAGCATTTTCTTGCCACCCATCGAGAATATAACTATAGATCGATCCGGTTTGATGTCGTTTTTTTACGTTCCGGACAATCACTCGTTTACCTGGATTCGGCTTTTACAGAGTCCGGGTCTCCATACAAGGAGAGTTATGGCTATGGCGGGAGAAGGTTTGCCCTTGGTTGATCAGGATACACCCCCGGACAGTTCCAGAATTATCACGCTCAGGCGTAAAATAAACGATGAAAACTACCTTTCTGAGGCGATTCAACGTATTGCCCAGGTATTGAGTAATGAAATAACGGGCGTTTCTATGGGAGGGGCCGGTGAACGAAAGAGACAACAATAACCGCCGCCGCCGATCCGGAAGAAGGTACGGCCAGGGCAGCCAGGATTCCGGCTTGAGCGGGAACCGGGAAAATCAGGGCCGGGGAGAAGCCGGCAGGGGAACTTCCACGCCCAGAGGTGAATGGACCGCGCCCAGGGGAGGGATGCCTAAAGGCGGCAGCCCTGTTCCCAGGGATCCGGCTCTGCCGAAAGATGCGGCGGCTTTGCCGAAGGATAAGTTCTGGAAACGGAAACGGGACCGCTTCCGGGCCGCAGCTCCCCGGTACGATAAAAGCGGGGTTGACCGGCCCCGCTGGACGGCGCCCAAACTCAATACGGACCCCATCCCCGTTTCAAATTGCGCCTTCTGCGGAAAGCCCATTACAGATCTTCACGCGGCCCTGACGGATGAAAAAACCGGGGAACCGGTTCATTTTGACTGCGTCATTGCCGGGCTTGCGGAACATGAAACCCTGGGAGCGGGAGACGCGATTAGTTACATAGGCGGGGGCCGTTTCGGGGTTGTACATTTTAACAATCCCGGAAGGGGTGAAACAGGAGGTTTTACCATTAAAAAGATCGTTGAATGGGAAGATAAGGAAAACCGGGCGGAATGGCGGGGAGTCATTGCCGATCACTATTCAGTAACATGACGGAAGAAGCCGGAGCCCGGAATTTTTTATCCAATCCCCTGGTAGTGCAAAACTACCGGCTCCTTGAAGAAATAGGTGTTTTCAAATATATTGACACGCTTAACAAAGAAATAATGAGCTGCAAGAATCTTCTCTCCGGAGCGGTGGAGATTTTCAATAAAATCACCATTGACGAGATTCTGGACGCGGCGGTCTGGAAAATGTCGGATCAGTTTCTGCCTTCGTTTATCATGTTTCTCTGGAAGCCCTACCAGAACAAAGACGATGTCATTATAAAAAGTTACAGAAACTACAAATTGATAGATATGGGTTTTTCGATCCCCTCTATAGCTCCCTTTGAGCCTTTTTTCCGCAAGTACCCCAAACCGATAGCTTTTGATATCTTTGCCTTCCAGGTAAAAGACAGCATGGACGCCGGAATTTTAAAAAACCTGGAACAGCTGAATCCGGAAATTATCATCCCCATCCTGGGTCCCTCCGGACTGTACGGCGTCGTTATGGTGGGGCATAAAATACTGGCGGAAGGTTATAGCCCCCAGGAACTGTTTTTCCTGGAACAGTTAATGTCGTTCCTTTCCCAGGCGGTTCAGAACCACCTGCACTATGAACGTTCGGTGCGGGATGTAAAAACGGGGCTTTACAATCACGGTTATTTTATGACCCGCCTGGTCGAAGAAATTGCGCGAACCAGGCGGGACACGGCGACTTCTTCCCTGATGGTCATGGATGTGGATAAATTCAAAAATTTTAACGATACCTACGGCCACCTGGCGGGAGACCGGGTACTGGAAAGCCTTGCTTTTACCATAAAACAGGCGGTCCGTACCGGTGATATTCCCTCCCGCTTTGGCGGCGAGGAATTTACTATCCTGCTTCCCAATACCCCCCGGCAGACCGCCTGGCTGGTGGCGGAACGGCTGCGTATGTCCGTGGCGGCGATGAAAGTTCCCTGGGAACCGCCTCTGCCCCAGGTAACGATCAGCCTGGGGCTCGTAAGTTTTGACAACCGGACCAACGCCGCCCCGGAGGAAATAATCAAGCGGGCCGATGAAGTCCTGTACCAGTCCAAGGAAAACGGCCGCAACCGTACCAGTGTCTGGGGAGCGGGGCTTCTGTTCAGGATACAGCGCGGCCAGCAGGAAACGGCGTAACTTACCCCATCCGCAGTTCCGCCCGGAAAACCGGAGCGCCTTCGGCCTCTTCGGTTTTCCGGCGGCCTTCTACAGCTAAAGACGACGTGCACGCCGCCGGAGCCCCCCGGGTATCGGCGCAGGAGCCGTCTATGGCCGCCGTATACAGGCCGATGGTTTCGCCGTACCGGACTTCCGAAAGATAGTTAATGTCCAGCCGTATTTGTTTGGCGCCGGCAAACAGCGAGGGATCCAGCAGATCCTGGATCCACTGGATATAGCGGGCATTGTTTACATGACCATTATAGTCTATGTCTGAATACGCAGCGCGGCGCGGCGCCGGCCGGGGAAAGTCTTTCCCGGCATCCGCGGAGAACCGGGATGCAAGGGACGGGGGCGGCTCATTGCCGGAGTTGGGACCCGGCAATGCATCCATGCCTTCGTTAGGGGGAAGTTGTTCCACCAGCGTCTGGGGCCGCAGGGGCCGGTGTTTTTCCAGATCCACAATAAGCCACGCGCTGCGGCCCCGGACGACCGCCGGTTCCACACTGCTTTGTCCGGCGGTTCGGATGTCATAATCCCTGACGGCAAACAGCTTGTTCGATCCCCGGGGCCAGGAACGGATGGTTACCTGTTCCCGGTACCGGGGGCGGCGTTCCATAAAGACCGAAAGCCGGGAAAGTATCCACACCTGGCCGGTTTTCTGCATCATGTCCCGGCCTACCCCCAAAAGTTCCGCATGGGTGTTGGCCGCTTCCTGGAAAAGATCAAAGGTGGCGGCAATGGTAAGGCTGTCGCTCTGGTCTACATCCGCAAAACGGATAGACAGCTGTTCACTATAAATATCCATGGCTTTCCCCAACTGTTTTTTTACCGGGCCATTATGGGCGGCGTTATTTTGAATATAGTTTAAGAAACTTATAACCGTCTTCTATAAGCAGAAAAAAAGGCACTTCGATCAGGTACTGATCCCCCAGGTCCAGGACATCCACCATAAAGGGAGCAAGCCGGCCGGATCCCTGCCCCTGGAACACCGGGCTCTCGCCCGGGTAGCTGGTCAACACCGCCCTTTGCAGGGTTGCTATGCAGCGTTTGCTGATGATCAGCCGGTACATGCCCGTTAAAGACATCTGCATAATATCATTGTTCTCAAAAGCCTGTATCTGTACCGGTATGGTAATTCCGTCCTGGGTATACCGGGGTACAAAGGGAGTGTCTTCCTTTATAATCCGGTCCACGGTTTCCCTGTTATAGCCGATATCCATGGTAACCAGGACTCCCAGTTCATTTTCTTTTTTAAGGCTTTCCACCCGGCCGCCAAATTGTTCGTATCCTTCCAGGTCATAGAACATACTGCCCATCATGCCCCGCAGATTCGCGTTCATGGACTCCGGGTCCATATCGGAATATGGTGAAAACGCTTCGTTGCTTTTTAATACGGAGAATTTTATCACATGCCGGTCCGATCCGTTATCCAGCCTGGTAATGTAATGGAAAATATTAAAACATCCCGAAAGAGCAAGGGCCAAAGCACAGATACTCACAACGGAACAGAAGGATCGCAGTTTCTTTTTCATGAAAGATACTCCTCAAGCTGTTTAATAACCTCTTCCATATCCAGAGGTTTTCCCACATGACTATTCATTCCCGCGGCCAGGCATTTTTCCACATCCTCTTTAAAGACATTGGCGGTCATGGCGATAATTGGTATGCGCCCTCGCGGCTGACCGGTATCTCCATGAGTTTTGCTTTCGTCAAAACCCATGGACTTTTCGCGGTTTTTCTCAAAGGCACGGATCTGCCGGGTGGCCTCGTAGCCGTCCATTTCCGGCATCTGGACGTCCATAAAAATAACGTCATATTTTTCCGGAGCCGCGCGGAATTTATCCACCGCTTCCCGGCCGTTTTCCGCACAGTCTACGGCAAGCCCCATAGGTTCCAGCAGGGTCTGTACAATTTCGCGGTTTATTTCCACATCCTCGGCCAGCAGGATACAACGCCCCGGATAGGTTTGTACCGCAGGCTGTTCCGCCTCTGCCACGGCGGCTATTCCCAGACATTCATTGATGACATCCGCAATGGCCGACGGGAACAAAGGCTTGGGAAGAAACCGGTCGACCCCCGCCTTTTTTGCCTCGTCTTCTATGGCGGTCCACTCAAAGGACGAGATCATCACTACTATTGAATGGCGGCCGTTTTGGCCGGCCCGTTGCTTTATGTACCGGGTAAGGGCATTACCGTCCATGCCGGGCATTTTCCAGTCCACAAAATAAATGTCATAGTCCCCGGTTTTTTCCATCAAAGCCACCGCTTCCTGCCCTCCGCAGACGGTATCGCAGGACAGTTCAAAACGCCGGGCCAGCTCGGAAAAATATTCCAGCACCGCCGGATCGTCATCTACTACCAGCGCCCGGATATTGCCCCAGTTTACCCCGGACTGGGAAAGGTCCCTGCCCTGTTCCAGTTTAACCGTAAAGGAAAAAACGGCCCCGCAGCCGGGCTTGGATGTAACCCGGATAGTACCACTCATCATTTCTACGATTCGTTTGCTGATTGCCAGCCCCAGGCCGGTACCGCCGAATTTACGGGATGTGTTGCTGTCGGCCTGTTCAAAGGAACGGAACAGCCGGTCCTGCTGTTCCGCACTGATGCCGATGCCCGAATCGCTTACATCAACCTGCAGGGTGCAGAATTTTGTTCCGTGTTCGTCCTGATCCCTGCTGACGACGCTGCTGTTAAGGCTGATGTATCCCTCTTCGGGGGTGAACTTAACGGCATTGGAAAGCAGATTGGTAATGACCTGGGTAAGCCGCTGATCGTCACCAATAAGAGTCCGGGGTATGCCTTCTCCCAGATGAACGGTAAAATGCTGTTTCTTTTCTTCTACCCGGAAGTTTACCACTGTCACAGCCCTGTACAGGATTTTTTCAAAGTTGAATTCCGTTTTCGAAAGCTCTAACCTATTGGCCTCTATTTTGGACATGTCCAGGACGTCGTTGATTACTCCCAAAAGGTGGTTAGATGCGTCTTCAATCTTGGAAAGGCAGTAATCTTTTTTCCCCGGATCCGGCGCTCCTTTTGCTATCTGGGTCATGCCGATAATCGCATTCAGGGGAGTACGCATTTCGTGGCTCATATTCGCCAGGAACTCGCTTTTTGCCCGGGTGCCGGACAGGGCTTTTTCTCTGACGCCGATAAGATTGCTGATCATCTCGTTGCGCTGCTGGGCGCTGGCAATAATGAGGCTGGCGGATGTCAGGATCGCTATTTGATCTTCGGGGAATTTCCGCTCGTAGCGGCAGTCGTCAAATCCCAAAAATCCCCAGAAAACATCCTGCAAAAAAACCGGTATCCGCAGTACGGAGATGCTGCCCCGGGAACCGGTGATTTTTCGAAGATGTTCGGGAAAGGTTTTTGTTAATCCCTGGAAGGGTTCACCCTTGATAAGTTTGTCATGCCAGCCGGGAATGTTATCCCCGATCTCTTCGATATGCATTTCCCGGCTGCGTTCCAGGCTTGAGCCCTCCGCCCATTCGTACAAAAACTCAGACCTGATTTCCCCGTTGCTGATTTTATTTTTCCAGATATAGATTTTGTCCACATTACCCGCGTGGGCCATCAGCCCCATACATTCCCATAAATCGATTTCAAAATTTTTAGGGTCTGTTTTGAGCAGGATGGACGCGACATTGTTGACCGTATGGAGCAGTGATCCCTGCCGGCCGATTTTGCGCATCATCTCTTGGTATTCCCGAAGATCCCGAATGTACAACAGAATATAATCCCCGCTTTTCCGGATTACCCGCTCCACGATGATTTCCGCCGGTATGGGAGATCCATCCAGTTTCTGATAGGACCATTTTTCGGTTTGCCGTCCATGATTGATCACCCTGGTAAAAATAGTCTTCTGTTTATCCGTGGAACGCATACCGTCTTCCTGATATTCCGGGGAAAGAATATTGAATTTTTCCAGCAGGCCGGCTTTGGCGGTAAATCCGAACAGCCTGAGGGTTTCATTGTTGCAGTCGATAATATCGAAATTCATGTCCCAGACGGTACAGCCCAGGGGCGTGGTGTCCAGCATAATCCGGAACCGGTCGTCGGCATCAAGCAGCTTTTCCAGGGTATCATCGGCTTTTTTCTTTTCCCGCAGATACAAAATTCCCTGGAATTTATACACCAGGCCGATAAAAATGCCGGTAACCACAAAAGCATGGATCTGTTCAAATGCCTTGGAGCTGGAAACGGGCAGTATCAGATGGGGAAAACGGAAACTAAGGTAATAGCATACTAACACCCAGGCAATATGGATAGAAAGGAGAATAAAAAATTCCAGTCCCCCGGTCAGCAAAAAGATAACCGTTATGCTTAAGACGAAATAGACCGGCATGCCTCCATCCATGGCGCCAAACAGAAAAAAAGCCGCGGGAAAAAAGACATCGCAGAGGAGCAGAATAAACAGCCGGATGCCGGTACGGTAGATTTTATACACGTTGACCAGCACCAGCAGTACCCCTACCAGAACAGTTATGCCCAGCGTAATCAGGATGGTCGCCGGTCCCTGCCTGGCTATAATGCGGATTATGGTGGCTGCGATACAGGCCCCCAGCCCCAGGGTAAGATTCATGTTAAGAATACGGGCATTAATGGAAAGGGAATCGGAAAAAAGATAGTGATGTATGATCTGTTTTAGATTACGTCCATCCATGGATATATTCATTATAATCTATTCTTTGCCTTTTTAAAAGGCCCCGCATTGCCTCACGAAAAATGTTACCGAAAAGAGCCCGTGCCTCATTTTGAAAATGTTACCAAAATTATACTCAAAGGAGGGCGCCCAAATGGTTAAACATGTAAGAAAAACAGGCGGTAATCAGGGAATATAAAACCCGGTATCAGAAAGCTCTTAAAAAAGCAAAGTCGGCCTTGCTCGACGAGTTTACCCGGCTGACCGGCTATCACCGGAAATTAGCGGTCCGGCTCTTAAGCGGCAAGCCCGTCAGGGAAATCCTGATCTATGGCAGCGGTGAGGCGGTGAAGCTCACACCGGAGCGAAAACGACCGGCGAACCGCAAAGGCAAGCGGGTCTATACCGATGAGGCCATCGCCGCCCTCAGACTCATCCGGGCGTTTTTCCGGTATAAATGCGGGAAGATTTTGGCTTCCCTCATGCGGCAGCAAATGGGGTATATCGCTCCGTGGCCAGCCTTTCATATCACCGAGGCTCTCGCGAAACAGCTGGTCAGGATAAGCCCCGCTACTATCGCCCGGTATCTGAAAAAAGACAAAGCGGCGCTCAGGCTGAAAGGGAAAAGTCTCACCAAACCGGGGGATTCCCTGAAAAGCCGCATCCCCATCCGTACCTTCTTTCTACACCGGCGAGGAGCGGAAAACACCCGGTTTCTGGCAGATACGCGGCACCGCGGTCGTCATACGCCGCATCATCCGGGTCCAGTTGTGTTGCCCGGGAGAAGTCGGCAATGACCTGGTCATAGTCTCCTTTGAAGTAATACGCAAGGCCGCAGTTGTGGTACGCCGTCGCATCCGGCGGAAGTCCGTTTCGTCGTCCGGATTTCCATCCACGATGACAGTAAGCGGTTCTGCATTTGTGATGAAGAACGACAGCATCGGCAACAGGGTTTATGCGGCGGGCTCCGGGGTATTGAAGATTTCATCTTGAAATTTTTGTATATGGGAAGGAACAAATCCCCCGCACCTCCGGATGGGGAACTTCGTAACCGGCGAGGGGTCATGGTAAGCCGCGTTCATGCCGCTGGTAATCTCCTAGATTACCAACTCCAGATTTTCTATTGATCCTTGACAAATGAGGTTTTGCTTTCCTCCCGACTTGACATCACCGTACCCGGAAACGATAATCCGGGCAGTTTACTGCCTCACAGTGGAGTGATGGCATTCTTTGCTGGCGTGTGGTATAGTGGGGCATTGGGAAAACCGGGAGGTGACTATGAAGACAAGTACGTTGTCGGCTGTTATCGAAATCGACGAAAAAAAATGCGTCAACTGTCATGCCTGTATCGCGGCGTGTCCGGTGAAGTACTGTAATAACGGCGCCGGAGAAAAAGTAACCGTTAACCATGATCTCTGTATAGGCTGCGGAAACTGTATCCATGCCTGCACTCACCACGCGCGGTCTGCGGTGGACAATTCACCGGAATTTTTCAGCGCCCTTGAAAAAAAGGAAAAGGTTATCGCCATTGTCGCTCCGGCCGTAGCCTCCAATTTTCCGGGCTTGTACCTTAACCTGAACGGTTACCTTAAATCGCTGGGGGTACAGGCGGTCTTTGACGTAAGCTTCGGCGCGGAACTGACTGTTTTTTCCTATGTAAAATACATAAAAGAAAAAAAGCCGTCGTTTTGCATAGCCCAGCCCTGTCCTGCCATCGTTACCTACCTTGAAATTTACCATCCCGAGCTTATCCCCTGCCTTGCCCCGGCGGACAGCCCGATGCTGCATATCATCAAAATGATCCGGGAGTACTATCCCAAATACAACGATTATAAAATCGCCGTTTTTTCTCCCTGTATCGCCAAACGGCGGGAATTTGACGAAACGGGCCACGGGGATTATAACGTTACGTTTAACGCGCTGTACGACTATCT
>JAISDG010000021.1 GCA_031265015.1 Spirochaetaceae bacterium
ACAATCCGGGAAAAAACATCCCGCCCCAGATTGTCCGCCCCCATGAGAAACACCGGATACCCCCCCGGCTTCACCGTAAACAAGTGGCGGCTCACCGGAATAAGCCCCCAGAGCCGGTAGGGTTCCCCCCGGCCCAGCAGCGTGATCTCCTCATATTCACCCCGGACCCGGACGTACTTCCAGTTGATCCGGTTGATCACCCGGGCTTCCTGGGCCTGCAGCTTCCCGCCGGAGAACCGCACATTCGGCGGATGGTAGGTTTGTTCGGGAAACGAGGCCGTCGGATCATAGGGGGCGATAAATTCGGCGAAGGTCATCATCAGGTACAGGATAACGAGGACGATAAGGGAGACCATGCCCAGGGGCCTGGCTTTCAGGTAGGTAAAAAACTTTTTCATTCTTTTCCGTACCGGATCCTGGGGTCCACCAGGGCAAGGAGGACGTCGGCCAGGACCATGCCCACCAGCACCAGGGCGGAGATGAACATGATGTTGGAAAGCACCAGGTTAATGTCTTCCTGGATCACCGCCTCGTACATGAGCCGCCCTATACCGGGGTAAGCAAAGATGATTTCCAGAATCAGGGAGCCGGAAAAAAGGCTGGCCAATAGGTTAGCACTGCCGGTGATGTAGGGGTTCAAAGTGTTTCTGAACGCGTGATGAAGGTAGATCCGCCATTCGGCTATGCCCCGGCTGCGGAGGCTGGTGATATAGGGCTGGCCCAGCTGGTCCAGCATGGTGGCCCGGATCATCCGCAGGGTACCGCCGACGCCTCCCAGAAAGGACGCCAGCAGGGGCAGAAAAATGTGGTGGCCGTAGGAGAAGACAAACCGGAGCGGAGCGTCGGAAAAGGGAAAGAGGGGATAGGCGGTCACGGGAAAGAGACCCGTCACCGACGCGAAAAGCTGGAGCAGGATCAGCAGCAGGATGCCGGGAAAGGCGTGAAGCACCAGGGCAAAGAAAGTTACCCCCAGGTCCGCGGCGGTTCCCGCCTTGGTGGAAAAATATACCCCCAGGATGAACGAAGCGGCGGTGATCAGGACCAGCGAGATCAGGTTGAGCAGCACCGAATTAAACAGCCTAAAGCCGATAAGAAAAGACACGGGGGCCCGGGAAATAAGGCTTACCCCCAGGTCCCGGTGAAGAACCGCCTGTTTAAGCCACCGGAAGTACTGGATGTAGAAGGGCTTATCCAGTCCCAGTTCCGCCCGCTGGGCCGCGGCCTGCTCTTCGCTGAGAGCCCGGTCCGCGGCGCTGGTTCTTCCTTCCGCCCCGCCCAGAAGCTGCTGCATCATCACCTGGCTGACAATGTCCCCCGGCGCCAGTTCCATCAGGCCGAAGACCGCCAGCCCCAGGACGAAAAGCATCACCGCCATGGTAACGAAACGCCCGGCGATGTAGGAAAGAAGGGGGGCTTTTTTCCTGAACAGGTAGAAGGGCTTAACCAGAACGGCGGTAACTTTGGCGCCCATGACGGACGGTATAGACTGCATGTCAGGGCCTTAAAAAAAGATAGCTTGTTTCGGCGGCTACGATATTGTCGTAGTAAAAGTTGGTAAAATCCCAGCGGTTTTGCAGGGCGAAAAAACTCCGCGGCCGCACCAGATAGATCACAGGACACTCTTCCAGCAGGATCCGCTGGTATTCGTCCCAGATTGCCCGGGCTTTAACCGGGTCGATGGTATTGCCGCCTTCGTTGTAGAGAAAATCAACCCGCCGTTCCCATTCGGTGGCGGGGCTTTTCTGCTCAGGGTACCAGAGGTGAAGGTTCCCCCTGGAGGGCCAGACGTTGCTCCCCTGGATGGGCCAGAAGTTGGATCCCAGCCCTATGATGATCGACGACCAGTCGTAGGTGCCGCTGAGCTGCTCCACCATTTTTTGAAAATCCGTGGCGCGGATATTGATCGTAATGCCGATTTTTGCCGCCTCGTCCATGATGATCGACGCCGTGTCCGAGGTGGTAGTAACATCAGCGGAGATGGCAAGATCGAATTCCACCGCCTCTCCTTTGGAATCCCGCATGATCCCCGCCCCGTCCCGCCGCATGCCGATGGAAGCCAGCAGTTCCAGGGCCCGCCGGGGGTTATAGGTGTATTGAAGGGTAATGTCGGGATTGTAGTAGGGATTGGGGGGCGGAAAAAAGTCCAGCTTCGGATCCGCCAGGCCCCGGTATACCTGGGAAATGATCCTGTCCCGGTTCAGGATCGAACTCATGGCCTGGCGGAATTCCTTACGGGTAAACCAGTCGTACCAGGGCTTGCCGCGGTTTTGGGGGTTCTGGTTAAAGCTCCAGAGCAGGGCCCCCAGGCTTCCCTCGGCGTTAAAAACCGTGTACCCCTTTTTCCCCTGGTTCCGGGCCAGGTCGTCCAGATCTTCCGGCCGGGCGCCGCAGCTTTCCAGCCTGCCTTCCTTAAATACCAGGAACTGGGTGTTGGCGTCGGGCAGGATCTGCGCCACCTTTTCCTCATAGTAGGGCAGAGGCCGCCCGGCGGCGTCCTTTTCCCAGTAATCGGAATTACGGCGGAACACCAGCCGGAGCCCCGGCTTGTATTCGGTCAGGAACCAGGGGCCCATGGAGGGAATTTCTTTCGGATCCGAAGCGATACTGAACAGGTCCAGCACTCCCTGGATTCCCCCTTCCCGTTTTGCCTTTTCGTAGATAAATTTGGGACCGAAATTCCGGTTGGTGGACAAAAGGGGATTGGCGTCTATCCGGGGAAAAAGGAAGGCAAAACGCCGGGCATCGATTTTTTCAATGCCGATGCGGGCTTCCGTACCGTCTTCCATTTCCACGAACTGGCCGTTGTACGAGGAACTGTGAAAGGCCGGGTCCCCCTCGATCTCGTTATACCAGAAGATCACGTCGTCGCTGGTAACCGGCACTTTCCGTTCGGAATTGTAAAAGCTCCAGTAGAGATTATCCCGCAGGGTATAGATCACCCGCAGGGTTCCCGCATCTTCGTCCACTTCGATTTCGGGAAACGCGCAGCGGGGTTTCCATTCCCGGCGGACCGGATCATAGTCGAGGAAGTAGTCGTGCATGCTGTTGACGATGGCGAGGGTTTCAGCGTCCCGCTCCGCCACCAGCAGGTTAAAGCTTTTCGGTTCACCGGTGCTGCCGGCGTGCCAGACGCCGCCGGGAATGCCGGGAACAAATTCTTCCCCCCGCCAGGGCTTGCTTTGGGTGGCGGCCAGGATCTGTTCCACCCCCTCTACGGAAAGCCGTTCCAGTTCTTCCGGGGAATATTCCGCGGTCCGGACGCAGGAGAACAACAGCAGGCAGAGAAAGGCGGGGAAAAAAATGTTTCCGGCGAGGCGCGGCGTTTTTATCATCCCGTAAGTATACCGCACCTTTGGGAGAGGTAAAAGTGCCCGGCGGAGGGAAGGACGGCCGACTACTGCCGTTATCCGCTTTAACGGATAGCGCGGCTAGCCTCATTCCCGGCGAAACAGTATACTTATAACCGATGAAGTACCTCGACCTCCCCGTCTACCAGCACAAAGACCTGATCCTCGCGGCCCTGGAAGGAAACCAGGCGGTCGTGGTGGAAAGCCCCACGGGTTCCGGCAAGACCACCCAGCTTCCGGTGATCCTCCACGATTCGGGATACGGCCGGCACGGCATTATCGGCGTTACCCAGCCCCGGCGGATAGCCGCCCTTTCGGTATCGGGTTTTATCGCCCGACAGCTGGGTTTTGCGGATCCCGGCGATCCCGGCTGTCCCGTGGGCTACAAGATGCGTTTCGAGGACCGGACGGGGAACGACACAAAAATAAAAATCATGACCGACGGCATACTCCTCCAGGAGATGAAACTTGATCCCTGGCTTTCCCGTTACGGCGTCATGGTGATCGATGAAGCCCACGAGCGAAGCCTGAACATCGATTTTATTCTGGGCCTTCTCAAGCGGGTTCTGGAAGAACGGAAGGAATTTAAGGTGATTGTTTCTTCCGCCACCATCAACGCCGAAGTATTTTCCGAATACTTCGGCGAATGTCCGGTCGTTAAAATAGATGCCCAGACCTTTCCCGTTACCCTGGTGTACGATCCGCCCCTTATCGGCGGCGGCGCGGAAGACGGCCGTGCCGGCGGCGGGAACGGCGGTCGGCCCTATCGGGACGGCGTCCGGCCCTATCGGGACGGCGTCCGGCGGAACGGACGGGACGGAACAAGAAGCGGCCCGGCCGGCGGCAATCTCGCGGCGGAGGCGCTGCTGGCAAAGATCGGCGCCATCACCGAACGGTTTATCGGCGAGCGGCGGCCCGGGGACATCCTTATTTTTTTGCCCGGCGAAAAGATGATCAAGGACTGCATGAGCCGCCTGGCCTTCGGCCCCGCGGGAAAGTACCTTCATATCCTGCCCCTGTACGGCAGGCTTGGCAGGGAAGAACAGGAAAAAATTTTTTTGGATTCCCCCCGGGGAAAGACCAAGGTGGTGATCGCCACCAACATTGCCGAAACATCGGTTACCATCGACGGCATTACCGCGGTGCTGGATTCGGGGCTTTCCAAGCTGAACTACTACAATCCCCGGACCTTTACGTCGAGCCTGGTGGAATCTCCCATCTCCAAGGCCGCGGCAAACCAGCGCAAGGGCCGGGCGGGACGCACCAGGGAAGGCAGCTGTTACCGCCTCTATACCCGCCGGGATTTTGAAAACCGGCCCCTTTTTACCACCGAAGAAATTTACCGGACCGATTTGTCGGAAGTGGTGCTCCGGATGGCCGATTTGGGGATCACCAACTACGAAGAGTTCGATTTTATTTCCCCCCCGGGCCGGGAGGGGATCCTGGCCGCCATCGAAACCCTCAATCTGCTGGACGCCCTGGAAGAAGACCGGACCCTTTCCAAAACCGGAAAGCTGATGAGCGAATTCCCCCTGGCCCCCCGGCAGTCCCGGATCATCGCGGAAGCGATTATGCGCTATCCGGAGGTAATCGGGGAAACGGTCACCGCCGCGGCCTTTCTTTCCACCCAAAGCCCCTACGTGCTTCCTCCGGGGGAAGAGACGGACGCCCGCCGGGCCCATCACGGTTTCCGGGATCCCCGGGGGGACTTTGTGTCCTACCTGCGGCTGTTCCGCTCCTATACCGAAGCCCGCGGCAAGGAACAGTTCTGCGAAAAAAATTACCTCGACGAGCGGGCCATGGCGGAAATTGCCAACGTGACATCCCAGCTGGAGGAAATTATTTCCGCCATGAACATCCCCGTTCTTTCGGGGGGCAGCGTGGAAGACTACCTCTGCTGCGTGGGCCGGGGGCTTATCCAGTTTGTCTGCGTCCGGGAAGGAAACGAAGGGTCCGGCAGATTCTCCAAGGCCATGTACCGGAGCCTGACCGCGGACCGGATCATGATTCACCCCGGATCGGTCATGTTCAGGGAAGATCCCCGGTATATCGTGGCGGGAGAAATTGTCAGGACCACCAGGATATACGCCATGTCGGTAAGCCCCCTGCCGCCGGAAACGCTGGGGAAAATCAGCCCCATCCTGCTGCGGGAACTGGGGGGGGTAAAAGAACCGGGACGGAACGGCGAAGCTTCCGGCCCGGAAGGAAGGCGGCGCAAAAAGGGGGGCCGGGACTTTACCAACAATATCAAACTGGGAAGCGAAATCTTTTCCGTGGAAACCGCCGGGGAAAAAAAGCTTGTTACCCTGCCCTGGGAAAAGCTGGTCCTTTTAAAGGGGCCCGGCGGGGCGGAAGCGCCCGCCGTGGATCCCGGACAGTACCGGGGCATGCGGGGGGTCATTACCCTGGGGGGCGGCGGATGTAAAGCGGATGCGGACTATACCCTGCTGGCGGGGGAAAAGCTGTCCCTGATCCTGACGCTGCTCCCCGCCCTGGACCTGGAGGGCGCCCTTACCCGGACATGGCCCCGGAAAGAAAAATTTTATTCCGAGGG
>JAISDG010000063.1 GCA_031265015.1 Spirochaetaceae bacterium
GTCAGCCGGATACTATTTACTTCCGAAAAATATTATTTTTATCAACGGAACCGTCCCAACTCGGCAACCGGCATTTTTTTCCCCGATAACTATCCGCATGAACAGCAGAATTTTAAGTCCATGGTTGAGGCGTATGTTTTTTGGGACAGGCTGGGGCTTTTTCCCGAACACCAAAAGGAATTCATAGGCTTGTTTCGCTCCCTGCTTTTTGGTAACATACTGTCCATAGATCATAAAGCGCAAAAAGAAGAGGAAGCGCGCAGGCTCCTTAACTTTTTTATTAATAGTTTTAATTCATATTCCCTGGACTTAATCGAAGAACTGCGTTCCCCGGCGGCTTATGTTTCAATCTTTACATTGTTCAGGAAGGCGGTACGGGTATTACGGAAAGACGGCTTTATTTCTTTGGTAAAGAAGGCGCTGAAACATTGACATACTTCACAGATGTGTAGCGATCCGCCGGGGTTTGACCGGTGATGGCCGCGGAACTGATAGCAGGGAGTTTTTCCTTGATCAGGGCCGTGAATATGAAAGGCATTTCACTGTTCAAAGGGGGTTCATGTTTCCCCGCGTCCCCGCATGAAGGCCTTTCTTTTTTTCCCCGCCTGTGATAAATTGGTTGGACCAATGGAGGTTTTAATGGCTACAGAAAAGTATGTGTATTTCTTCGGTGAAGGCAGGGCCGAAGGAGACGCCGGGATGAAAGATACCCTGGGCGGCAAGGGCGCTAATCTTGCGGAAATGACGAACCTGGGTATTCCTGTTCCCCCGGGTTTTACCATTTCTACCGATGTCTGCGCGCTCTTCTATGAAAACAACAAAAAATATCCCGCCGGTCTGGAGGACGAGGTCCTTTCCACCCTGGCTCGTCTTGAAAAGGTTATGGGAAAGAAGCTGGGGGACAGCGGCGATCCCCTTTTGGTATCGGTCAGATCCGGCGCGCCGGTTTCCATGCCCGGCATGATGGATACGATCCTCAACCTGGGGATGAACGATGAATCCGTCCGGGGCCTGGCGAACAAGACCGGCAACCCCCGGTTTGCCTGGGACGCGTACCGGCGCTTTATCCAGATGTACGGAGATGTGGTGATGGAGGTGCCCCATGAGGCCTTTGAAGAAGCCCTCGGCGCCGTTAAAAAAGCGAAGAAGGTGGAGCTGGATACCGGCCTGGATGAAAGGGACCTGGAAAAGCTGGTGGAGGAATACAAAAAACTGGTCCGCCGCCACGCGAAAAAGGACTTTCCCCAGGCGCCCCTGGAACAGCTCTGGGGAGCGGTAAACGCGGTCTTCGGATCATGGATGAACGAGCGGGCCATCAAATACCGGCAGCTCAACGAAATTAGGGGCATTAAGGGAACCGCCGTCAATATCCAGTCCATGGTTTTCGGCAACTTCGGCGACGATTCGGGCACCGGGGTATGTTTCAGCCGGGATCCCTCCACGGGAAAGAACGAATTCTACGGCGAGTACCTGATGAACGCCCAGGGCGAGGACGTGGTGGCCGGTATCAGGACCCCGGAAAAGATCGCCACCCTGGCAAAGCGGAACAAAAAAGTCTACGACCATCTGGTGGAAATCAAAAATAAGCTGGAAACCCACTTCAGGGATATGCAGGACATGGAGTTTACCGTTCAACAGGGTGAACTTTTCCTGCTCCAGACCCGGAGCGGTAAACGGGCCGGCGCCGCGGCGGTAAAGTGCGCCGTGGACATGGTGGCGGAAAAGCTTATCGACAAGAAGGAGGCGATGCTCCGGGTTACTCCCGCGCATCTCGATCAGCTCCTCCATCCAATGATTGATCCCAGGGCTCAAAAGGGCATGGTTTCCCTTACCAAAGGCCTCAACGCGTCCCCCGGCGCGGCCGCGGGCAGGATTGTGTTTACCGCCAACGACGCGGAAGCCTGGTACGCCAGGGGTGAAAAAGTACTTTTGGTCCGCAAGGAGACAAGCCCCGAGGACATCGGCGGCATGGTGGCCTCCCAGGGTATCCTTACCTCTACCGGCGGCATGACAAGCCACGCCGCGGTGGTGGCCCGGGGCATGGGAACCCCCTGCGTGGCGGGGGCCAAGGGCGTTTCCGTCCAGGGCAAAAAAGTGGTAATAGGCAAAAAAAGTTACAAAGAAGGGGACTGGATCACCATTGACGGCTCCTCGGGGGAGGTCTACGACGGTTCCCTTGCCCTGGTGACGCCGAAAATTTCCGGCGACATGAGCGTCTTTCTTTCCTGGTGCGATGAAATCCGCGGATCTTCCGACAGGAACGGCCTGAGGGGTTTTGACGTGCGGACTAACGCCGACCAGCCGGAAGACGCGAAAAGGGCCTTTGAGTTCGGCGCCCAGGGAGTGGGGCTCTGCCGGACCGAACATATGTTCTTCGACAGGGAAAAACTTATCCACTTTAGGGCGATGATCGTCGCCGATACCCTTGAGGAACGGAAGGCGGCCCTTAAAAAGATCCTTCCCCTCCAGAAAAAGGATTTCTTTGGCATCTTTAAGGCCATGGAAGGCCGGCCGGTAACGATCCGGCTTTTGGATCCGCCCCTTCATGAATTTGTTCCCCATACCAGGGAAGAAATAGCGGAACTTGCGGCCTATCTTAAGGTAAGTCCCGCGTCCCTTAAGCCGAAGATCGACAGGCTCCACGAAGCAAATCCCATGCTGGGCCACCGGGGCTGCCGGCTCGCCGTTACCTACCCGGAAATTTATGACATGCAGGTGGAAGCCATCGCCCTGGCCGCGGCGGACTGCGTTAAGCGAAAGATCCCCGTCAACCCCGAAATCATGATCCCCATTGTGGTTACCGCCCGGGAGCTTAAACTTCTCCGGCCCAACGCCGAAGCGGTGCTCAAGGGAGTTTTTGACAAAGCCGGGGTCAAGCTGGATATTAAAATCGGCACGATGATCGAAGTGCCCCGGGCGGCGATCCGTTCCGGCCACGTGGCAAAATACGCGGATTTTTTCAGCTTCGGCACCAACGATCTTACCCAGATGACCTTTGCCTTTAGCCGGGATGATGTGGCCTCGTTCCTTCCCACCTATCTGGAAAAGAACGTCCTCGACGTGGACCCCTTCAAATCCATCGACGAGGAAGGGGTGGGCTTCCTGATCCGGTACGCCACATCCGAAGGGCGGAAGGTCAACAAGGATCTGAAAGTGGGGATCTGCGGCGAGCACGGCGGCGATCCTCTGACCATCGATTTCTGCTACCGCGCGGGATTGAGTTATGTGTCCTGCTCGCCCTTCCGGGTGCCCCTGGCCCGGCTTGCCGGCGCGCAGGCGGTGATCAACAACACCAAGTAGGCCCGGCGGCGGCCGTATCCGCGGCCGCGCCGGAAGCCGCCGGCCTCGGTTTCCCGGACCTCATGTTCCGGGAAACCGAGGCCGCTTAGGCCCGCGACGGTGTTATATTTCCGTTGAATCGCTGTAGAGAACCCTGCCGGTTTCAACGCTTATCGACCTGGTGGTAAGTTTGCGCTGACTCCCCGAACCGGTGATGGAAACCGTCACGATGGTTTCCACCCCCAGCATTTTGCCGATACTCACGTACGCGTCGTCACTCACCTCTCCCGAAGCCTGGTAGCGCTTTTCCGCTTCTATGAGCTGTAAATTCTGCCGGTCCAGAACGGTTATTTTCCCCGCGGCTATGAGGGCGTCGGTTATTTCCCGGATAACAACATCGCCCAGGTCCGTTTCGGCCCTGGATATGTTGAGCACCGAAACCCGCGAACCCGGCGGAAGAACGGCGGTCAGTCCGTCCGCCGCCTTTTTGATGGCCAGGTTCCGGGCGGAGGTGCCGGTTTGGTTCGCCGCCGCCGCCGCGTTTTCACCGCGGAACCTTTCCAGACGGGCCAGCTCGGTGCGGGCTTTGCCGTACCCGGTGGCGTTTGCAAGGGCGGCCATGCGGGAAATCGCCGCGTCAAGACCGTACAGGGGCTGCGCTAAAATGGCCGCGTTGTAACCCGCCGCCGGACTGCCCGTTTCCTCGTACGTTTGGGCGTAGGCTTCCTGGGCCGCTTTCACGCTTCCCGCCTTTACCAGGGCGTCGGCCTCTTTCATCCTGGCCTTGAGCGCCCTGTCCCGGGAACTCTCCTTTTCCAGGTTCAGACTTTCCCTGGATGTCCAGGGTACTACTTCACGGTTAAAGCCGCTCAACGCGCCTTCGGCGGCGGTCCTGGCCAGAGCGGGGCCCGATTGCAGGCCGGCCCGGCTCTCCTTGCTGTCCGACGCCGTACACGAGACCTTCCGTTCACCGTTGCGGATAACTGTCCCGTCCCGGTCGTTTACGATACGGTACGTGAACTCGAGGGTCACCTTCCGGTCATAGACCGTCACCAGGACCTGGGCGCTTTGGCCGTCACTCGTCTTCTGGGTACGTTTCTCCTCGTGGGATCCGTCTTCCACCGTATAGCCGGTAACAATCCCCGTAAGAAAAGCGTCCGCCATGTCCGCGTTCGGCCTGTATCCGGCGTACTCCACCACCCTAAACACCCCAGTCCCGCTGATTTTATCCCTGAAGATAAACGTCAGCGTCTCGGCAATCTGCCGCCGGTTCCCCGGCCCCTCAAAGGGCCTTACCACCAGCCGTTCGATGCCGTTTGTATCCATCAGGGGCGGGTGGTTAACGGTAATTGGTATGGAAGTTACGCAGGAAACAAAAAACGCCATGGCGGACGTTCCCAGGAGAAAAAGAACTTTACCCTTCATAAAAGCCCTCCTTTTCGGCTTTTTCGCCTTCGCGGCTAAAATTTCAAATTCCACAAATTCGTAACGGCCCAGGGGTTTCCCCGGAAAGCAGTTTGTTGAGTTCGGCCCCAAAGTTCAGCAAAGGCTTAAAGCGGGGGCCCGGCCTGCCGTACCCGAATCATAAGGGAAAATAGGATCACGGCTTGTATTATGTCCCGAAGGGGGCTTGTCCGCAAGGGTGTTGTGGGCCGCCGAAACCGCCGCCGCATGAGCGCTTT
>JAISDG010000125.1 GCA_031265015.1 Spirochaetaceae bacterium
GGCATTTTGGGCGACGTGCTGGTCCGGTCCCAGGTTTCCAAATTCAAGAAAATCCGCTTCCATACCCACGAAAATATCGGCTACGGCGACATTGATCTGGCGGAAGAAGAAATGCAGACCCGGGCCATGATGCTGCTTTTTCCCGGGGAAAGCGCCGCCGGAGCGTACCTTGCTTCCCTGGACGAGGAAACCGCGGGATCCGTGCTGTCCGGAGCGGGAACCCTGGTAAAAAACATTGCCCCGGTATACCTTCTCTGCGATCCAAGGGATCTGGGAATCGCCGAGCGGGTCCGGGATCCCCACTTCGCCCTGCCTTCCCTGTATATTTACGACAAATATCCCGGCGGTACGGGGCTGGCGGAGGCCCTTTCCCGGAAAATCCGGGAAGTCGCCGCCGCGGCGTACCGGGCGGCGGCGGACTGCCCCTGCAAATCGGGCTGCCCGTCCTGTACCGGCCCCGGCGGAAACAAGGAGGGGACGGTAAAATTTCTCGCCGCCCTTTTGGATGGATAGCCGCGGAAACAGGACAGTTTCCGCCGCTCCGTTCCGGACTGTGTAAAAAGGATTTTTCACAGTCCGGCCCGCTTTACCCCGGCCGCTTAGTACTCTGATTTTCCCTTTCGGGTTTTTTTCATCAATTTGCGGGCAATAGCTTTCTTTTTCCGGTTAAGAATGGTGGAGGGTTTTTCGTAATACTCCCGTTTTTTATATTCCCGGATGATGCCTTCTTTTTCTACCATCCGTTTAAAACGCTTAATGGCTTTTTCAAGCATCTCGTTATCGTCTATTACAATATGAGCCAAATGTTCTCACCTCCTTTCCGTACGGTAAAAGTTGATCTTCTGGATACGGCCTGTTTCAACACGCGATGAATTTCAGGAACGTTATTCGTTTAGTATAGCCAAAATCGCCTCTGTGTCAAGAATCTTCCTGCCCAGAAAGGCCGCGGGATCGGTATTTTCCGTGGCTACCCGGACTTCCCAGTGCAGATGGGCCCCGGTGGCAAAGCCGGTAGCTCCCGCATCTCCCAGGCGGGTTCCGGTCTGGACCATGTCCCCCTCGGCGACGGTAATTTTATCCATGTGGTAACAGAGGGAATAGACTCCGGGCATATGCTCGATCACCACCGTATTGCCCGTAACGATCCGCATCCGGGCCAGGACTACTTTACCGGGAGCGCAGGCATAAAGGGGAGTACCGGTAGGGGCCCGCCAGTCTACCCCCGCGTGGATGGAAGAACTGCTCCTGCCGTCGGGGTATTTATAGATCCGCCGGCCTCCGAAGCGGCTGGTTTGGACTTCCGATTTGACAGGCATGATAAAGTTCCCCGGGGTATAGACATCGTCCCCGGTCCGGGCCCAAATCGCCCACATCTGTTCCGCCTGGCGGGTTTTTTCCGGATCCGGCCTGGTAAGGATGTCCGACATGTTCTCGGTGATGTTGATTGTTTCGGTACTAAAAAACCGTTCCCCGATGGTAAGCTCCACCGTCTCCAGCACCCTGCCGCCGGCCTCTATCCGCAGCGCCGCCTTCCCCGCTCCGGCGGTGGAAGGCACCGCCATCACCGCGGCGTTGACCGGTCCCCGGCGGCAATACTCCCCGGTATCAAAAAAGAAGGCCCGGTTGAGTTCCCTGTCCCCCCTGACCAGAACGGCCCGGATCCGGCCCGCGCCGGCGGAGCTGTTTTGGGGAGGCATTCCCGATATGGCGGCCACAAAGGGTTCCCCGGGCTTAAGGGACCCCAGGACGACGGCCTTGAATTCCCACCGGCTTTTATCGGCCGCCGCGGCCGGGCTTTCAGCCGCCGCCCGGCTTTGGACATCCGCGGCGGTTTGACCGGGGACCGGAACGCCGGAATCCGCCGCAGTCCGGCCGCTCTGGCAGGACGCAAACCAGGGAAGCGCCAGCAACGCCAAAAAAACCGGAAGAAAGGCCCGGTTTCCGCCGTAGGTTTTCATGTTTTTCACTCCTTATAAAAAACGGTCCCCCTGCCGCCTGAGTCAAGGCCGCTTTGCATGCGCCGCCATCGCCCGGGATCAGCCGGTATTTTGCCCGCTCTTTCCAATATCCTGCACTATCAACTGGGGGGTTTCCATCCCGTTAAACCAGTTCCGGTTTACCGTATAAACCATATCCACCGTATCTCCGATCCTGAAATCGACATTGATCCGGTCCGCGGCGTTCCAGTATACCGCGGGCCATTTAAATTTTCCCGTATCCATCGTTAGTTTGACGTGCTTCCCCTCGCTGCCCATGATCTGGATGTCCGCAATACCAAGGCCCCGGGAAAGAAACAGGAGGGGGCGGTTTTTTTCGCCGTAGGGTTCAAAGCGATCCGCCAGGCGGAGGATGTAGAGATCCTTTTTGTCTTTTATCCGGGGATCGTCCTCCAGAAGGGAAAGGTAGGAAAGGGGCAGCTCCGCGTCAAGTTCCAGAACCGCTCCGGTTTCGGGTCCCAGTTCCATGTGGGAGGCAATTCCGGCAAGGCGGTCCAAAAAGGGCTCCCAGTTTGAGCGGTCCATGCTGAAACCCGCGGCAAAATCGTGGCCTCCCCAGTCGATAAAAAGATCGGAACATTGGTCCAGCAGAAAGCTTAAATCATAATTCCGGGCCGAACGGAGGGATCCGGTGGCCTTATCGGGCCCCAGGGAAACCACCACCGCGGGGATGTTAAAACACCGGGAAAGCCGGTTGGCGATGATCCCCGTAATGCCCCGGATAATCCCCTCCCCCCAGGCCAGGGCCAGGTTGCCGTAAAACCGCTCCAGATTTTTCCGGGCCTGGGGTTCGGCGCTTTCCCAGATCTTGTCGCCGAGTTTTTTCCGCTCCTCGTTCAAGACGCTTACTTCACCGGCCAGGCGGTTCCGCTCTTCCGCCGTTCCCCCCAGGAGCAGGGCGGCGGCTTTTTCGGGACGTCCCATCCGGCCCGAGGCGTTGATCACCGGGGTTAGCTGCCAGGAAATTTCCTCCGTTCCCAGGGGACGGCCCGCCAAATCCTGGACGAAGAGCAGCTCCGAAAGTCCCGGCCGGGGCTTTTTAACTATCGCCTCCACCCCCTTTCTGACCATAAGCCGGTTTTCGTCCCGGAGCGGCATAATGTCGGCGATGGTTCCCAGGGCGGCAAGCTGAAGATCCGAACCGTCCTCATCATCAAAGAAACTTTCCTTTTTCTGGACAAAGCTGATAAAAAGGTTCACCAGGACGTCCAGCTCCCCGATGCCCTCCTCGCGGTACCTTCCTATCCGGGAGACTTCCTTCAGGCGGAAGAGGCTTTTCCCCGCGGTCTGGGGTATCTGCCGTCCGATTTCCCCGGCGATGTCCAGCATCTGTATTTCCGCGCCGCCGCCGAAGGTCCTGACCAGGAGCTTTTGCTGGACCGGCAGATCCCAGCAGAGTATCTGCTGGCCCGACAGAAAAGCGGGAAGCCTCGTGTCCGTGACGGCGACCATGCCGGGAACCACCGTTTCGGTAAGGGTGTCGATCACCGCCAGGTTCCTGAGCTTCGCGGCCTCAACGATAACGGCGTCGTTGGAAGGCCGGGTATTGAGAAGGCAAATCGGCTGTCCGTAAACTTCGCTCTTCAGGGCAAAGCGCAGGGCGGATACCAGCTTATAGGCCACGGCGCAGCCGCAGAGGTCCCTGAAAGGATACGGAGAGCCGGCCAGCTTGGGATTGACGATAGCCTGGGCATCGGGAAGCTGCCGGGGAGGGTTATGGTGATCCGTTATCACCGTCCCGACGCCGAGTTCCGCGGCCCTGGCAATTTCCGCCCGGTTTGAAATGCCGCAGTCCACGGTGATAATAAGCGTTCCGTAGTCCGCGGCAAATTCCTCCACCGCCTCCATGGACAGGCCGTAGGGATCGTCCCCCATGGGAAGCCGCCACCGGACGTCCATGCCGCTACGGTTCAGAAAATCCGCCAGGAGCACCGTTCCGGTAATGCCGTCCACATCCCGGTCCCCGAAGACCAGGATCTTTTCCCCTTCTTCTTTAGCGGCCAGGATCCGTTCCACCGCGTCCTCCATGCCGGGCAGTTCAAAGGGATTACGGAGATACCGGAGATCGTTTTCCAGGTAGTAGCGGATCTCCTCGCCGGAGGTGATTCCCCGGCGGAGCAGTATGGAGGCGGTTAACAGATCGCATCCGTACCGCTCCGCCAGGGCCTTTACCGAATCGGAGGAAATTGGTTTTTTCCGCCACTCCATCAGCGTCCGCCTTCAGCCGGCCCGGTTGAAGCGTCCGGCCCGGCCGCCGCCGGTCCCGCGGTAATTTCTTTAAGCACCAGCTTTTGGGGGGAAGGAGGTTCCGCGCCGTATTCCACCGCGGCTTCCAGCCGGGGCAGGGCCGCGGCCAGCCCTTCTTCCGTGGCGGACCAGACGGTCATGACCGGATCCCCCGCTTTGACGGGCGCGCCCCGTTTGCGGTGGAACTGAATTCCCGCGGTGGGGCTGACGGGATCTTCGGTACGGTTACGGCCCACCCCCAGGGCAACCGCGGCATTACCGACCTTCCAGGCGTCGATGCGGCGGATGTAGAGGGGGGCGCCGGAAACCCCGTTTTTGGCGCTTTCCCCGGCTCCGGGGGGAACCCGGATTTCGGCGCCGACGGGGGAGCGCCAGTTCCCCCGGAGTTCCAGCAGCTTTACCGGATCGCCCCCCTGGCTTTTTACGTTCCGCAGAAAAAGTTCCCGGGGCCTGCCCCCGGCGATACAGTCTTCGCAGAGGGCGCGGCCCCCGGCGGCGTCCTTTGCCTTGCCGCCCAGGACCGCCATGCGGGCCCCCAGTTCCAGGGTCACTTCCATTAAATCCTCCGGCCCCGGCCTGCCCCTTACTCCCGCCCCCTCAAGGCAGTCCAGGCTTTCTTCCACTTCAAGAAAATTCCCCACCATGTTTCCCAGGGGTTCGTCCATACCGGTAAGCAGGGCGATAATCCGCCTGCCCATGGCGGCGCCGGTATCCGCCAGGGACCGGGCCAGTTTCTCCCCCTGGGAGGCTTCTTTCATAAACGCGCCGGAACCGTACTTGACGTCAAAGACCAGACCTTCGGCGCCTTCGGCAGCTTTTTTTGCCAGAATACTGGCGGTGATAAGGGGGATGGATTCCACCGTCCCGGTCACGTCCCGCAGGGCATAGAGGAGCCGGTCCGCGGGGACCACTTCCCTGGTCTGGCCCGTCATGGCAAAACCGTCTTTTGCGAGGATCGAGCGGAATTCGCCCACCGAAAGATTGGTCCTGAAGCCGGGGATGGATTCCAGCTTATCCAGGGTTCCTCCGGTATGGCCCAGGGCCCGGCCGGACATCATGGGGTCCCGGATACCCAGGGCGGCCGCCAGCGGGGCCAGGATAAGGCTTGTCTTGTCCCCCACCCCGCCGGTGGAATGTTTATCGATAAAGGGGCCGGGGATGCCGGAGAGGTCTATGACCGCGCCGGATCCGAGCATCACCCGGGTAAGGGCGGCAGTTTCGGCGGAGGTCATCCCCCTAAAAAAGACCGCCATGGCCCAGGCGGAAATCTGGTAATCCGGAATCTGTCCCGCCGTATAGCCGCCGATAAGGAAGCCCAGCTCTTCCCCGGTTAATTCCTTCCCGTCCCGTTTATCCGCAATAATATCAACCGCCCGCATAGCCCTCCCCATTACCTAATCGTATGTCAGCAACCGGTTCATCAAAACCCTGAGCTCGCCCAGGGAAGCGGCGTCCGGGCTGCACCGGACCAGCTCCGCGGGGGATCCCTTCCCTACCGCCAGCAGCCAGCGCCGGGCCCCCGGACCCAGCGCCGCCGCGGAAGCCGAACCCGGACAGTCCCGGAGCATACAGCGGTTACAGAGGAACCCCTCCCCCTGGATAAACCATAGTACCCCATCGCCGCCGGCTTCACAAGCGCAGGACGCGCAGCGGAGCGGATCCGGCTGATGTCCCAAAAGGTCCGCCCAGTTCCATAAAAAATGCAGGGTTATCCGCTCGCAGCAGCTTTCGTCCGCGCTTTCCAGGGCATCCAGGGCCGCGCCGGTCAACGCCAGCGCGCCGGTCCAGGACCCGCCCCCGCCGTGTCCCGCCAGTACCGTACCGGCGATCAGGCTGGCGGCGGCGCTCCGTTCGTAAAGTTCCCGCAGCCCCGGCCGCCAGGAGCTGACGTCAAAGTCGCTGACCTTGCGGAAGTCCCTGGCGGGGTCCCGGTAGGTCCAGAGGGTTCCGTAATTAAAGGGGGATACATGGGAACGAAGCCGGCTCTTGGGCCCCCCGAACAGGGTGGCGGTGATAATCCCCTCCTCCGCGCTCAGGAACGACGCCTCCCGGTTGGATTCCCCCGCAGGCCGGACCCGCAGCACCAGGGCGCTGGAGGAAAAAGTCCTCTGCATGGGTACAGGGTACCACAAAAGGACCTTCCGCACAAAGGCGGGAACCGGCCTGTACAATCCGCTCCCCGGGGGAGCGCGCTAAAAACGACCCAGCCCCTTCGGTCAAGGGCGGCTGACGCGTCTGGGTGCAACTTCTTTTTCGGGGCAAAACCGGAAAGCGTGCTATCCTTAGGGTATCCCACGGGAGGGGATACCAATGGACACAAAAGAACGGGAAAAACTCATAGCGGGAGCCGTAGC
>JAISDG010000135.1 GCA_031265015.1 Spirochaetaceae bacterium
CTTGAGAATTCCCGGCGATGGTAGTATACTTGTCTTCGTGCGTATCCTTTCGTGGAATGTAAACGGCATCCGGGCGGTAGAAAAGCGGGGCTTTTCCCGGTGGCTGAAGGACGAATCCCCGGACATGCTCTGCGTCCAGGAAACAAAAGCCCGGCCCGAACAGCTTACCGCGGAACTCAAAGCCCCCGTTGACAAGCGGGGAAAGCCCTACCATTCCTACTGGGCCAGCGCGCGGAAGGCGGGCTATTCGGGGGTGGCGATTTACAGCCTCCAGGAGCCCCTGGAAGTAAAGCCCCTGGGGGAAGCCGCCTTTGACGGCGAGGGCCGGGTGCTCCAGGCCTTTTACAAGGACTTTGTGCTTATATCCGCCTACTTTCCCAACTCCCAGGATGCCGGGGCCCGGCTTCCCTATAAACTGGCCTTTTGCGGCGCCGTCATGAAGTACTGCAAAAAGCTGGTACGCCAGGGAAAACACTTTGTCCTCTGCGGGGACTACAATATCGCCCATACCCCCATCGACCTGGCCCGGCCCCGGGAAAACGAGGGGAATGCCGGCTACCTGCCGGAAGAGCGGGCATGGATGAGCGCCTTTACCGCCGCGGGTTTTGTGGATACCTTCCGTCATTTCCATCCCGGCGAGCCGAACCAGTACAGCTGGTGGTCCTACAGGATGAGCGCCCGGGAGCGGAACGTGGGGTGGCGCATCGATTATCACTGCGTGGACACCGGTTTTCTTCCAAAAGTAAAACGCTCCGTTATCAGGAGCGATGTGGAAGGTTCCGATCACTGCCCGGTGGAAATAGAACTTGCCCTGGGTAGATCATGAAAGTCAAATATAACGCGCCGGTAGCCCTGACTTTTGCCATTATCAGCGCCCTGGTGCTGATCCTGTCCCAAACCATCGCCAGGGGCCTTATCCCCGGGTGGTTTATGGCCCCCGGCCGGGGCGGTTTTAACGCCGGTTCCGTCCGCGGCTGGGTAACCCTTTTTACCCATGTGATAGGCCACGCGGACTGGAACCATCTCCTTTCAAACTTTGCCTTTATCCTGCTTCTGGGACCAATCCTGGAAGAAAGCTACGGTTCCGCTTCGCTCCTGGTGATGATTGCCATTACCGCCCTGGTTACGGGGATCCTTAACCTGCTTCTCTTTAGTTCGGCCCTCCTGGGGGCCAGCGGGGTGGTGTTTATGATGATCCTGCTGGCGTCGTTCACCAACTTTTCCAGGGGCGAGATTCCCCTTACCTTTATTCTGATCCTGATGATCTACCTGGGCCGGGAGATCGTTCATTCCTTCTCCACCAATAACATTTCCGAATTCGCCCACATCGTCGGCGGCTTCTGCGGAAGCCTCTTCGGCTTCTTCCGTCCCGCCAGGAAAAAGCATGCGATTCAATGAGCATGTTAACGGCGCAGATGCGGCATGGCGTGGCCCCCAGGACATGTCCCTGTTACGGACCATCCCAACGGGGCCGCCAAGAAGCGGCATGCGATTCAATGAGCATGTTAACGGCGCAGATGCGGCGCGGCGTGGCCCTCAGAACATGTCCCTGTTACGGACCTTCCCAACGGGGCCGCCAGGAAAAAGCATGCGATTCAATGAGCATGTTGACGGCGCAGATGCGGCGCGGCGGGGCCCCCGGAACATGTCCCTGTTACGGGCAATCCCAACGGCGGCATGATACCACTTAACAGCCTTGCGGTATACAGGGGCCGTCCCGCGCTGGTCACCGAAACGGGCGAAAAAATAACCATCACCGCGGGAACGCCCGAGGGCAAAGCCGGAAACTCCGGCAAAACCGAAACCTTCAGGGTCCGGGAGAAGGACCTGGAGGTTCTTCATCCCGGACCGCTCCGCAGCCTGGCGGAACTGCCGGGAACTCCCCTGGAAATTCCCGCCGGAACAGGTTCCGGTACGGCCGAAGATATCCGGGACGCCTGGGAGCTGATTGAATCCGGCGGCGTTCCCGTTCCCCTCCGTGAACTGGCGGAACTGGCCTACGGAAGCTTTACTCCCCGGACCGCCTGGGCCGCGTGGCTTCTCCTGGCGGAAGGGCTTTACTTTACCGGAACCGCCGCCGCCGTTACCGCGAGAAACGCCGCGGAAGTACAGGCGGCGGAAGAAAAGCGGCAGGACAGGCTCCGGGAAAGCCGGGACCGGGAAGCCTTTCTGGACCGTTTAAAAAAGGCCCTGCGAGAAGGGGGCCTTGATCCCGCCCTGGACGGGCGTTTCCTGCAGGACGTGGAAGCCCTTGCCTTCGGCCAAACCGGTAAAAGCCGGACCATGAAGGAACTTGGCAGGGCCGAAACTCCCCAGGAAGCGCACCGCCTGCTTCTTGAATGCGGTTACTGGGACAGGAGCGTGAATCCCCATCCGAGGCGCGCCGGCGTTCTGCCTGTCCCTTCGCAGCAGGCCATTCCGTCTATTGATGCGGGCGCAACGGACGAATCCCTGCCCCGGCGGGATCTGACTTTTCTTCCGGCCTTTGCCATTGACAGCCCCTGGAGCGTTGATCCCGACGACGCGGTCTCGCTGGAAACCGAAACCGAAGGCGGCCTGCGGGTCCTGTATGTCCATATTGCCGATCCCGCTTCGGCGATAGAACCCGGTTCCCCCGCGGATCTGGAAGCCCGCTCCCGGGGGGCGACCCTGTATTTACCCGAAGGTACCTGGCACATGCTCCCCGAAAAAGCCCTGTCCTTCTTTGCCCTGGGCTTACACCCCGTTTCTTCCGCGCTCACCTTCCGGCTCGCCCTGGATAAAAACGGCCGGATCCAGGATACGAGTATCTTCCCTTCCAGGGTGAAGGTAACCCGGCTCAGTTATGAAGAAGCGGACCGGCTGGCGGCGGAATCCGGGGCCGGTGAAAGCGGCGGGGGCGCCGCGGATGATCGCGGCAGCTCCCTTCCGGCCGGGACTGTTCCCGCCGGGACCGGCGGCATTCTCCGGGAACTGTTTGCCCTGGCCGGGGCAAACTTTGAGCGGCGGCTTAACGCCGGGGCCGTGAATATAGAACTCCCCGAGGTTCACCTGACGGCCCGGGCTGCCGGCGGATCCGG
>JAISDG010000199.1 GCA_031265015.1 Spirochaetaceae bacterium
GTAACGCCGGAACTGTAAATTTTTTCAAGGCTTTCCCTGGTATCGGCGGGGTAGAGCGCTTCATCTTCCTTTTCCTTTCCCAGTTCCAGTTCCGCAAAACCGATAATCGCGTTAAGGGGAGTACGCATTTCGTGGCTCATGTTGGCAAGGAAGTGGCTCTTTGCCTCCGAGGCGGATTCGGCCACCAGGGCAAGTTCGGTCGCTTTTTCAAAGGGACGGGCGATGGAACCGGCCGCAAGGAAGGCGGCAAGGATTCCCAGGCCGAGAAATACGGCCCCCGAAACAAGGAAGGAGCGGAGCACCTGGGAAGCGGGGCTTTCGGTAATGGGGCATACTACCCCCAGCGACCAGCCGTCGGTTCCGCCGATGGGCCGGAACGCGCAGATCCGGGAAATCCCGTCGTAGTTGTATTCGCCTACCCCTGTTTCCCCCGCGGTCATCCGGGAAAACACCGCCGCTATGTTGCGGAATTCGTTCCCGGTTTCCGCGTCCTTGATGAAGTTGCGTCGTCCGTAAACCAGCTGGGGCCGCATGTTGGCAATCATCACACCCTCATGATCCAGGGCAAAAATATTTCCCGAATTCCATATCCTGAAGCCGGACAGCGCATCGCTTATCACCGTCCCCGGCAGGCTTACCGCCAGGGTCCTGCCGTCCTCCAGAGGCAGCCAGAACCGCATGATAAAATCGCCGCGGCTGTTAAACTGGGTGGTACTCATGACCGTCTCGCCGTTTAGGGCCCTCCGGGCGTTTTCGTTTTCCGGAATCTTATAATCCTTGACGCCGTAGGACAGTACGCTGCCGTCCCTGTCAATAAGCCCTATGTCCAGATACCCCCGGACGGCGGCCTCCCGCCGCAATACTTCCCCGGCCTGTACATCATCCAGGCCCCGGCATTTTTCCGCGACAAGCCGCATACCGGCGCGCAGATGGGCAACCTTTTCCGCGATAAGCTGTTCGGCAATAGCGCCTGATACGCTCATGTCGTTTTCGATGGTTTTAATAAGATTGCGCCGGGTTAAGGTTATGCCGATAACCACGCTGGCCGCGGTCATGGCAGCGATAATCGCCGATATGATAAGAATAACCCTGGTACGAATTGACAGAGACATGGCTTTCTCCTTTTTTTACCTGCAGGGACTTGTTTCCCGGACGCCGTTTCAGCCCGGCGTCCGAAAAACAACCAAACTTTTTTAAATAGGCCCGCTGAAGGGTCTTATGATGTTACATCCTAAGGGTGTTTTTTTGGACGAAATACACCCAAAAAAGAAAAAAATGCTTTTTTTGAAAGAATTCGGCTTTATTTGGGAAGGCTTTATTCGCAGGGTCTACTACCCAAGAGCCCGCCTTCCGGCGGGGGAGCCTTGGGCCCTTCAGGGCGGGGAGGTTCATTCGTTGCGGGTAGGTCCGTTTCTTCCGGAGGCCCGCCGCCGAAGCGGCGGCGGGGTTCGCTGTTTACCACAAAGCTTCGCGCAGAACCTCCGCGTTACGGTTCATAATGTCCAGATAGGTGGTACCCGCGGCCAGTTCGTCACGGCTGACGTTATGGGCCGAATGGAGCATCCGTTTCCGGGCTTCGGTAGCCTCGCAGATCGTGTCCGCGATGCTGCCGTTGGAAAATTCAATATGAAAGACCACGGGGATCTGTTCCGCCTTTACCTTGTCGATAAGAAAAGCGACGGTGGCGGCGCTGCACTCCGTTTCGGTGGAGCAGCCGGGAAAGGCGGCAAAGTAACTTAAATCGTAGGCGTCGGTGAAATACCGGAAGGGGAAACGGTCGCCAAAAACCAGGGTTCTGCGTTTGGCCTGGTCTGTGACGGACCGGAAGGCGGCGTCCAGGGCGTCAAGCTCCCCGATATACGCGTCCGTATTGGCGCGGTAAAAACCCGCGTTGTCCGGATCCGCGTCGCTTAAGGCCGCTGAAATTTTCTCTACCATGCGTTTTGCGTTTGCCGGGGAAGTCCACACATGTTCATCGTAGGCGATTCCCTCTTCTTCCTCCTCCTCTTCTTCCATGCCCTCAACGATTTCCTCTTCCACCAGGTCAACGCAGTCCATCAAGGTTATTATCCGCATCTCCGCGTCGTCCATGCTTTCCAGTACCTGGTCGACCCACTCATCACTTTCCCCGCCCACATAGATAAAAATATCACTGTTCCGGATGGAGATAATATCCTGGGGGGTCGGTTCGTAGGAATGGGATTCCGCGCCAGGTTTAAGCAGCATGGTGACTTCGGCCCTGTCGCCGGCTATGGCTCTGACAAAATCGTAGGGCGCAAAGATCGTGGTTACCACGCTGATGTTCTGACCCGGTTCCGGTTTTTTCTCACAGCCGGTAAAGATGCCCAGGACAATCAGGATCGCCGCCGCAAAGAAAGGTTGTTTCATACATAACTCCTATTGTTGTTATTCTCAATATGAAAATGATTTTCATTTTCATATTGGCTTTACTTTACAGGATTATCCAGCTATAGTCAACACTCGAACCCTGAGGCATTGGTATAGAAAAATTCTCTTCCCCGTGATACCCTTACAAGATGTACAGCATCGGTCTGGCATACCTTTTATGGTTCCTCTCCGGTTTCGGGTGGGCGGGGCTCCACCGTTTTTACCTGGGGAAAATACCTTCGGGCCTGCTCTGGCTTTGTACCGGCGGGCTTTTCGGCATCGGATCGATCTACGACTTTTTTACCCTGGGCCGCCAGGTTCGGGAAGCAAACTACCATTTCGCCCTTACGGGCCGGTCCCGGCGGCCCGGATTCGGCGGGGAAACGGGATCCTGGCGGAACGTCAAGGACGGCGAAATCAGGATAGTCCGGGAAAACACTAAAAAAGAAAGCCCGGAACGGGCCATACTGCGGATTGCCAAAAACAACCGGGGAATCATCACCCCCGGCAGCCTTGCCCTGGAAGCGGATATCGCCATAGAGGAAGCGAAAAAACAACTGGAAACGCTGGTAAGCAAAGGTTTCGCGGAACTGCGGGTCCGCAAAACGGGGACCATTGTGTACGTTATCCCCGAATTTACCGACGCCGATTCACCCCTGGAAGATTTTTAGCTCCACGGATTTTTCCGCCGGTGATTCGCATGCGGGTCCATACCCCGCCCTTTAGGACGGGGAGAGTCATTTTTGGCTTCCGGGTTTTTTTTACCGGCCGTTATTCCCTATTACGGGCGCACCTCGTCAATGGCGGCCCGGAGGGCCTCTTCCAGCATCGATCCCGGCGGCTCCGCGATATGGCCCGCCTTTTTCATGTCTTCCACAAGGGCCCGGGCGGCGGCAATATCCGCTTTGGCCCGGTTGTACACATCGTCCCAGCTTAAACTGATCCGGGCCACCCCTTCCTTAATTGCCTGCTGTGCCACATCGGCGGCTTCCACGGCAAAGACATCGGTCTCTTCCATGGTGGCGATAATATTGTCGGGGCCGATTCCCCGCTTTTCGGAAAAACCGGCAATTGAATGGGCGCAGCGGATAGCCATACCGTCGGTGATCTTCCGGGCCCGGACCAGGAGCGCTCCCTTCAAAATGCCGGGAAAGCATACCGAATTGTTTACCTGGTTGGGAAAGTCCCCCCGGCCCGTAGCCACGATGGCGGCCCCTTCTTCTTTGGCGGCATAGGGCCAGATTTCCGGCACCGGGTTGGCGCAGACAAAAACGACGGCCCCGGGGGCCATGGAGCGGATCCACTCCCGTTTTACCGTGTTGGGGCCGGGGGTGGAAAGAGCAATCAGCACGTCCGCGCCTTTCATCGCCTCCTCCATGGAGGGGATCCTTTTGGGATTGGTTTTTTCACAGAGCTCCCACTTGCGGTAGTTCCGCTTGTCCCCTTTAATGTCTTCCCTGCCCGGATGCAGCGATCCCTTGGTGTCAAAGACCGTCATCTTTGCGGGATCGCCGCCGTCGGTTAATATAAGCCGGGCAATGGTGGTGTTGGATGCGCCCGCGCCAAGCAGAACAATCTTTACATCGCATAACTTTTTACCCACCAGTTTTAACGCGTTCAGAAGCCCCGCCAGGGTTACGCAGGCGGTACCCTGGGCGTCGTCGTGCCACACGGGGATGTCGCAGGCTTCCCGCAGTTCGTCCAGCACCTTAAAGCAGTTAGGCTGGCTGATGTCTTCCAGGTTTACCGCGCCAAAACTGTGCTGGGCCATCTTTACAAAGTCGATAAGCTTATCGGGGTTATTTTTGCCGTCGGCTCCTTTGGAATCCACACAGAGGGCCACCGCGTCCACGCCCCCCAGGTACTTCATGATCATGGCCTTGCCTTCCATGACTCCCAGGCCCCCCGGAGGGGTACAGTCGCCGTCACCCAGCACCCGGGTGGAATCGGACACCACCGCCACCAGGTTTCCCCGGTTGGAAAGGGCAAAGGACGCATCGTTGTCGTCCCGGATGGCGGTGGAAACTTTCGATACCCCCGGGGTATACCATACGTTGAACCAGTTAAGGCCGTACACGCCGCATTTGGGCACGGTCTGCATTTTCCCTCCGTAAAAGCGGTGGGCTGCGGCGGACAGGTTTTTTAAAAACAGGGTCTTTGCCTGGGCTCTCTGGTCCTCGGTAAAATCCGCGGGAAAAAGCTTGTCCAGATCCTTCAACGTCAAATCACTCATCGGTACTCCTTTGTAAACCCCGGGTTTCCGAAAATCAGGAAATCACCGGTTTCTTAATGCTTCCATCTGCCCAGGCCTAAATTTTTGTTGGTTTCCGCGGTGGCGGAAGCCGAATCGTTCTGCATCTTCATCGCCGCCCGGACGCCGTCCAGGGTTTCGGGAATTGTCACCGATTCCTGGGGTATGTTGATAGCGTACATGATATTGTCCCCGCTTTCAACGATGCTGTCTTCCCAGAGGCCTATTTCATACATATCCCCTCGGGGATTCCCCAGGTCCCGGGCATAGCGAAAGAACGACGAGTTCCCCAGGAATCCGTCCTCAATCCTGACTACCCGGATCCTGTCGTGGGTCTTGAAGGCGTCCAGGGCCATGTCCCGGGTGATCTTTTTACCGCCCTTGCCGTGGGCTACCACGGTGATAATATGGCCGTGGGTCACCGGGGTATGCACCAAAATGCCCGTGGCCTCCACATGGGGCATGATGGTCATCAGGTCTACCGCCTGGTGGGAAGGCGCCTTGTCCATCTGAAGGGCGTTGGTAAGCCCCCGGTGGTAATCGCCGGGATCCGCCACCCGGCGGATAATCGTAATCGCCACCCGGTCCACGCCGTAGTTCCGGTCCAGGCAGTCCACGGAGCGGATAAGCCCCGTGGTATTGCAGCTGGTAAGCTTAAGGTATTTGGCCCCCAGGCCCTTTTCATAATTCGCGTAGCCGTGGAAAAAAACGTCCGCGACGGAATTTTTTTCGCCCCCCTGGAAAATCGCCTTAACCCCGGCTTTTTCGTAGAGTTCCTTGTTTTTGGCCCCCACCCCGCCGGGGGAGGAATCGAGCATCACGTCCACTTTTCCGATAAGGTCGTTGAAGCTTCCTTTGCAGGGAATTCCCAG
>JAISDG010000218.1 GCA_031265015.1 Spirochaetaceae bacterium
CGGATATTCCTCCCGAGGAAAACGCCCTGGCGGGGGACGCCACCACCAGGATATGGATCAGCGAAACCAATGCCAGGACCAGGATCCGGAAACCCTTTGACGATCCCTACTATGAACCGATCTATATGACGGAAACCCTGCGTTTTACGGAAAAAATGTCCCTCCGGCATTATATGGTGTACGATCCCGAGCTGTCGGACTTTACCATCCTGACGACCAGCTTTCTCTGGGGAGGGCTTACCGCTTCGTTTACCGCGGCCCGTTCCCGGGGATATGAGCTGATTGATAATCCTTCGAACCAGCCGCCCACCGGCTGGTACATGAAGAATGAAGAGGAAAAACTGAATCCCCAGGAATTAAGCATAGGCTACAGCGGATCGAAATCCTTCAATGACGGCGGAAAACTAAGCTTTGAAAGCTCCGTTAATACGGGCCTCAGTTTTGATCTTCAGCGCTATACCTATTCGAAATTCTTTTTTACCCTGGGGCTGACCGCCAAAATAAACCGTTTTGTGGACATCACCGTCAGTTCCTATTCGGAAAACGCCGTGGTTTACCGGTATTTCCAGGACCTGCCCTTTTACGACCATATCGATCTTGACATGCCCGGGGAAAAAAACATTCTGGTGGATTTGATCAACTCTTTCCGGTTTGACGATATTGAAAAACGGAAATCTTCGGGATTCAAGCTTAAATCCTTTAACCTGGATGTGGTGCATCATTTGGGCGACTGGGACGCGACCCTGGGGATAAAGCTGGCCCCGGAATTTGACAGCGCCGCGCTGCAGTACAAATTCAACACCCAGATTTCATTTACCGTCCAGTGGAAGCCCATCAAGCTCTTCAAATCGACACTGGACTATGACAGCGACGAAGGTTTTAGCTATGAATGATCCGGGACAGTTCCTGCAGGCTGAAAGCTTTGACCGCTTGAAACAGTTCGCCGGGGCTTATGGCCGCGGAGTTTCTGCGTATTGCCGCGGCCAGGGGAAGCAGGGTGGTAAGAAGTTCCCGTTCCCCCCCGGCCCCCTTCGAGAGACCGTCAAAACCGGTTAGTTCCCCGATTGATTCCCGCAGGAAAACAAGAAAATCCGCCGCGCTCCGCCTGGCCGGCCCCGGAGCAAGGAGGGACAGTTTTCTGGAGCCCGGCGAAGCGCCGCGGCGGGGAAGGCCGGCCAGGTTCTCCACCGTGACGCCCGAAGAAGCGGCCCTGCGGTGTACCGTTTCCCGGTAAAACCGGAGCGGCTGGGTGTCGTAATACCAGTTTTCCGGCCCCCCGCGGTTTTGGTCTTCGTGTTTTTGCAGGGAAGAATCACGGTACAGAAACGCGGAATGAAGGGATTCCAGCGGCTTGTACCGGGACTGGAGGTTTTCAAAGTAGGGATAAATATAAGTTCCCCGGGCATAGGTCTTTCCCCCGGGATAAGAAAAATCCGCGCCGTAAAAGGTAATGGTTTCCGCCCCCAGCAGCAGGGCCAGGGAAAGGGCAGCGTAGGTTACGTTCGCGCCGGAACTGTCCAGTACGGGAAAGGGCCGCCATTCCCGGCAGATAAAGAGACCCAGGGGATGGCCGCCGGAAAAAAAGAAGCGGTTTTCCGTTCCCGCGGCCACCGTTGGAGGGCTGGAAAGATCGAGAAACAGTTTTGTTCCGGGAGGAATGGTTTTGAAAAAATGGCGGTAGCTGATCTGCTGGCAGTCTATGGAAATGACCCCGTCCGGCTCTATACCCGCCGAAAGCAGGGCGGGAAGGGAGGTGTCGCAGGCAATAAGGAACGTATTGTTCCTGTTCTTTTTGATCAGGGGGAACTGTGTATCCAGCGAGGGACCCGCGGCGCAGACTGCCGCCTGCCGGATCGGGGGGATCGCCGGAGCGGGAGCTTCCGCCAGGGACAGGTTGCGGATAATGTTGGAAAACCACCGTTTCCCGAAAAAAGCCTGGACCGAATAATCCCGGGAAACGGCGTCGATGGCCCTTTTAATGGCTTCTCCGGCCCGGTTAAACCGTTCTTCCGGGCCGGTCCGGGTACGCAGGGGAAAAACCCGGATACCCCCGTCGGTCGCGGGGGTGTAGGTGTTTAAAAGGCAGGCTTCCACTTCGTCACCGGAGGGATCCAGCAGAAGCCGGAACCGGGGATCCTGCAGCAGTTCCAGGTAATCCCTGCTGCCGAACAGTTCGGCAACGCCGTTGCAGCCGTATTCAATAACCAGTACTTTTTGGGTTTCGGACCGCTTCAGGGCCGCTTCGGGGGCAAAGGCCCCTCCCAGCCCCAGGAAAACGATATACCCTTCTTCCGCCAGGGTGCCAACGAGCCTGGCCCCTTCCCTGCGGGGATCCACAATGGAATGAAGGGGCCTGGCCGCCCCTCCCCTTTCGGTCAGGGCGGGAATAAGGTCGCCGGTCCGGGAATTGATAAAGCGGTAAATTCCCTCGGTGGTGACCGCCGCGGACAGCCTGGCGCAGAGGCGGGGATCGGTTTTGGAAAGGGCAAGAACATTCCGTTCAAAGATCTGCTTATCCATAGCGCAGATCCAGTAATTCGTTTCGCAGGGTATCGGAAAAGCCTTCGCTTTCCACGGGGACACCGGGAATCAGCAGTTCCCCCAGTTCTTTTGAAAGCCGCGCCGCCAGCCGGGGATCGTTCAGGGCCTCCAGCAGTACCGGGACGCCCTGCCGCGGCTCTGCCCCCGTAGCGGGGAAGGGAATGAATACCGGCGGTTCCCCCTCCGTTTCGGCTGGAGCGGGAATTCCGGGACAGGGGGGGATACCCAGATCCCTTCCGCCGCCCAGGGTAAAGATCCTTTTGGGGAATGAGTCCAGGCAGGTTTTGAACCAGGCAGCGTAGATATCCTGACTGCCGGAACTTCTAAGGATTCCTTCCCGTTCAAAGGCCCGGGAATAGAACGGCTTAAACCGGCAGGACGAACGGTCCATGGCCGTTTCAAAAGTATAGGGCCGGGCGTGGGTCCGCAGGTCCCGGTGGGTCAAATCGAGCCCCGCCAGGTACACGTTTCCGGTACTTACGGACAGCGCAAGGTCCAGCGCGGAGGCGCTTACCGTACCCCGCTGGGGAAGGCGGAGAAAGGGGTACCGGGATCCAAGGAGCAGTTCCTGCCAGAACGTTCCGTCACACAGGATCAGAACCCGGGATTTTTCCGTCTGGGAGGGGAGAGCGGCGCTTAGACCCGCGGTAAGGACGAATTGAGCGCCGCCTTCATCCGAACGAAAGCTTCCGTACAGGTGAAAGAGGGCCCAGCCTCCGCCGTCGGTGGCGATAACCAGATCCGGCGTAATCCCCCGGTGCAGCAGGGCGGGAACGGCGGAAGAAACGGCAATAACCGGCAGGGAAGGAGAAGACGCTCTCCAGCGGATAATCAGGTCCAGGGAGTCTTCCAGGCTGGGCCCGGCCGCGCAGACCACAACCGCGCCGGTTCCCCGCCGGACCTTTACCGGACGCAAAAACAGCGGCAGGTTCCGCAGGGCGTTTTTCAGCCACCGGCGGCCAAAATTCCGGACGGTCACGGCGCCCGCGTTAATGCGCCTGACGCACTCGACGGTTCTGCCGGCCAGGTCCAGGTATGCCTTTCCGTAAGCGTGAACGGAAGGCCGCCATTCTATAAGCCGGATGGTCCGGGCATCGGCGGTGACGGTCCTCTCAAGGAATGCTTCCAGCCCTTCCCCGCAGAGGGGATTCCAGCTTAAACCGGAGGATCCGCCCTCCCCTTCTCCGCCGCATAAGGACCGGAGCTTTTTATCCGCAAAAAACGCCGAACAGTGCAGGGTAATAACGGCGGCCCGGGGAAACTGCCGCCGCAGGACAGACCCCAGATAATCAAGTCCCGGTTCCATCAAAATAAAATAACGGTACACGTTTTCCAGTTTGAGGGAGGCCGCGTATTTTTCCGCTTCCAGCCGGGGATTGTACCGGGAATGAAGGGCCGTATCTCCCGCATAAACGGTATAACCGTTTTTCGCGGGAACGAGCCGTTCGATCATATTACAGATAGGGCTTAAGGAGGATAAGGGCGCCCTGGGGATTTTCCGCATGGAAGGTGAAGATACTGTTTCCCGGAACCGTTTTTTCCAGATGCCGGGCAATCAGATCGCCGTCCAGGGAAGCGTCGAAAAGAACCAGGCAGCGTCCGGGGGCCAGGCCCTGGGATACCGCGAAACCGGACACCAGGGATCCCAGGCGGGTTAGAAATTCACCGGCGGTATATTTCAGCGCGTCAATCACGATCCCCTGGAAAAAACCGAATTTGGCATAACCGGAACCCAGGGCATCCATAAGCGCCTTTTCCATGGGCGAAGGGGGAACTGGGGCACGCTTTCCGGTAATGCGGCTGAGCAGCCCGCCCCCTGTTTCGGGTTCCCGGGGATTCTCTCTTTCCGGAACGTACAGCCCGGTTTCACCGGACAGCGTGTCAGGTCCGGAAGAAGCGGCCGTTTCCGCGGAAACAAGGGCTTCACTATCGGGTACGGAAGGACCTTCGGCGGCTTTGCTCAGAAGCCCCATTACACTAAACCCAGCTCCTCAAAGAGTTTTTTGTAGGTATCGAAATACTCTGATTTGGCGAATTCTTCAATTTTATCATCCGGCAGGGATTCCAGGAGCTGATCCATGTAGGACAGAACGGTTTTAAGTTCCTGTTTCAGGCCGGAGGGAATATCGTCCGGAGACGCGGCATCCGCATCCGCGGGCTCCGGAGAACCGGTTCCCTCCGGAAGCGAAAAGGCTTCTTCCGGGAACGCCGCTTCTTCCGGAGGCGCCGTTTCTTCCGGAAGCGGAAAAGCTTCTTCCGGCGGAGCGATGAGTGATTCCGGCCCTTCTTCGGGGGCGGTAAAATCAAAGGCTTCTTCGGGAAGGAAAGTGTCCTGGGAAGGACTGCCGGAAAAATCAGGAAGCGGGACGCCGTCGTCAAGAGGAGGTTCTTCGGTTGAGGGGATTTCCATGGTTTCTTCGGCTTCAAAGACAAAATCATCGGAACCGAAAGCTTCCGGGGCGGTCTGTTCTTCCATGTCGATGTCGATAGAGATGTTTTCAATGGCCGGTTCCGAAAGGGGATTTTCGGTAATGCCGGCGCTTAAATCCGGTTCGTCGATAACCGCGCCGGAAAGATCGATATTCTCTTCTTCGGAAATATCGGCCAGCGGATCCTCTTCCAGATAGCTGGTATCCTCCGGGGCGGGAGTAATCGGCGCGGCCCCTTCCTCGCGGAGCAGGTCCAGGGTATCGCTCTTGCCGCCGGAATCGGGAAAGCCCGGGACCAGACCCAGGGAAATGTCGAAATCATCACCCGTATTCCTGACTTCATCGGCTACTTTTACCGCGCCGTCCAGTTCGGCAAGATCGGCGTCGTTAAAGCTGATGTCCCCGATGTCCAGGGCTTCTTCATCCGGCGACTCGCCGATAATGTCGTTCCTGTCCGAAAGGGGCGTGCCGCTTTCGGGCTGTTCTTCCGTTCCGGGGCCCAGGTCCAGGGAAAGGTCCTCGTCCAGGGCTTCGTCGGAACCGGATTCCTCGGTGAAGTTGGCGGTATTGAGGATATTGTCCAGTTCGTCTCCCGTCAGGGCGATCTTTTCGTCATCTTCTTCATCAAAGAAACCGCCCCCCTTGGTGTCCACGGCCTCGGCGGCGCCGCCGCGGACAACGGCCAGTTCGCTTTTCAGGCTGGACAGCTCCTGTTTTATGGAGGAAAGCTCTTCGGCGATCTTCATTAAAAGCTGGGTCGAAAGGCTTTCCGCTCCGGAGGCAGGGGAAGGCGCGGCCGCGGGCTCGGCGGGCTTTGCTTCAGGAACGGCGGCGGTTACGGGCTGCTGTTCTTCGACGTCGGAAACGGCATCATCCAAATCGCCGAAATCAATGCTTTCGGGAATTTCCAGGTCGGAGTCCAGAAAATCGGTCATGGAAACTTCGGTAAATCCGTCCTTATCAATCACGGTGGGCTTGGGGCCCCGGGGTAAATCGGCATTTTCGGGGATCTCTTCAAATTCAAAATTAAGCGGTTCCGCCTCCGCTTCCACTTCTGTCTCTTCGGTCTCCGAAAAATCGGGCAGATCCAAATCACCGGTAAAACCGTCGTCCATGTCCGGCAGTTCCTCAACATCGGGCAGGGAAGCGGAAAGGTCCTGGGGTTCGCTTTTTACCCAAACGCCGTATTCATCCAGTTCATCGGAAGAACCGATGGTGCTTCTGTCATCGTATATTGAAGGATCTTTTTTTTCAGCCATGAACCGCTCCCGCTAACATGCAAAACCGGAAGATTTTGCTATATTTCTAAATATCGGAATAAGTACCTGCATTGTGTATATATTTTCATTCATTTTCTACTGTAACCCGCCCCTTTTATGCTTGTCAAGGCGCTTTACTTTTCCGGGAACCCCGATCCCCCGGCGCTTGACCGCCCTTTTCCGGGAAGAGTTTAAGGAGAACCGGGAAAAATCCGTAAATAAAATAATGAACGCCGGTAAATACCTCTTTGTTCCCTGGCTTATGTTGGCGGTATACACGCTGCTTTCCGTATTGAACGGGGCGGGGGGGATAGATCCGTACCGGAAATTACTGCGGGAACGGGAAAAAACCCTTGAAAATTTGGACCGGCTGCAAGACATCAACCGGGACCTGGAAGGAACCATGGACGCGCTGCTCTATGATCCGGAAACTATCCGGATTAAAGCCCGGGAATTGGGATACGGAGAGGCGGACGAACGCTTTGTGCGGATTGTAGGCCTGCCGGGGGCCCGCCACGGCGAAATGAGAGCCGGCATGGTCAGAACCGCGGCCCAGCCGTCCCACGCTCCCGCGGGAGTGTACCGGTTCATTGCCTGCTGCGCGGGACTGCTGCTGCTGGGATTCTTCCTCTTCTGGGATGTACGCAAAAAAGAACGGGTTCCCTTTCATTCCGGGACCCCTAAGACAATTTACCCCTGAATTCCCGGGAAATGTCCCGCTTGACATCCCGTTCCCGTATATCCGCCCGTTTGTCAAACTGTTTTTTACCCTTGCAAAGTCCCAGCTCAACCTTAACCCTGCCCTTTTTAAAATAAAAGGACAACGGAATAAGGGTATAGCCCTTTTCCTCGGTTTTCCGGGTCAGGCGCTTGATCTCGTCCCGGTGGAGGAGGAGCTTTTTTTTTCTGTCGGGATCGTGGTTAAAGACCGATGAAAAAGGATTTTCCGCGATCCGCAGGGACCGGAGCCAGACCTCGCCGCCGGAAATTTCCGCCCACGCGTCGGGGAAGGAAATTTTCTCGTCCCTGAAGGATTTTACCTCCGTGCCCAGCAGTTCTATGCCGCACTCCCAGGTATCGTCCACGGTATAGTCGAACCGGGCCCGGCGGTTTACCGCGATGGTTTTTACGCCCTCCGCCATGTCAGTAACTTGTACCGGGAGCGCCGCCGGAGGGAACAATAACCGGGCGGAATCCTACAAAGGGGGAAGAAGTATCCGGGGGAAGGCCGCCCCTGGTTTCTCCGCCGACCGAAGCGGGAGGATTGATCCAGGAACCGCCCTTCACGGTCCGTTCAAGTTCCGGCGCGGCTTTTTCCAGGACCACCAGGGCGGCGGCGGAAGCGGGGAAAAAGTCCAGGGGAACGTAGGTATCGGCGCACCATTCCCAGAGAAGGCCCGAGGCCGGGAAGGAGCCTTCGGAGGCGGAGAGGTACGCGTATTCCCATTCCGCTTCCCCGGGGAGCCGCACTTCCCAGCCGGCCAGGGAAAGGGGCAGTTTGCCGCTCAGCCAGGCGCAGTAGGCCCGGGCGGCATGCCAGGAAATCCCCGGCGCCGCCGGAGCGGGATAGCCGGGATTGTCTACCGGCACGAGATAATCCGCCTGAACCAGGCCGGCGCTTATCAGGGCGTCCCTGTTGGCCGCCGCCCATTCTGGATTTTCCGCGGTAAAGGCCTCCCAGGCCTCCAGGGATACCGGCCCCCGGGCGGCCAGCATGGGAGGCATCGCTTCCCGGCGGCCGCCGCGTTCCAGAAAACCCGGAGCTACGGGCATAAAGCTTATGCCCGGCAGGATCGGAGCGCCGGGAAGCCGGAGAGGCAGGGTGCTCAGGGAAAAGGCGGTTTCCCCCGGGGCCCGCCACTCCGATCCGGCCGCGGCGGCCCGGCTGTCCGGAAACAGTTCCGCCAGCCAGGGGGCTGCGGCGGGATTATCCCCGATATGGCCGGAAATATCCCGCAGGGACCGGAGCAGGGTCAGGGGCGAGGGGGAAAGGCCCCCGCCGTCCACCAGGAATTTTGCCCGCAGCAGATCCCGGGCCGACGCACCGGTAACGGCATACCGGAGGGATTCCTCCAGAACGGCTTCCATGGTTTCCCGGATCCCGGGATCCCCCGCCGCGGGCCCCGCCCGGTACGCCCCTTCGGAAAGAACCTGGGGTATCTGCCAGGCTTCGCCGGGTTCCCCCGTAAAGGACCAGTGGATGTATTCCGCGGCCGCTTCCGCCAAAACGGCGCCGGGATCGGGAGCAGCCAGGTTTCCCCGGAGGAAAAAACGGCGGGGAAAAAAGGCGGAAGCGAAGATCCGCCCCTTCACATCGACATCCTGTTTGTCCGGAGTAAAGCCGGGGAGGATAAATTCGACCGTATGTTTTCCCCGGGGGATAAACAGTTCGCAGGGAGCCGTTCCCATGGTTACCCCGTCAACCCGCACCGCCGCTCCCCAGGGCTCCGAGCTGATCACCCCCAGGGAACCGGGTTTTTTAAGACCGGGGTAGAACAAAACCAAAAACAGCGCCGCCAGGATACAGATCCCGTAGAGAAACGACAGGTAAACGCCGGGATGAATGCCCAGCACCGGCTTGAGCTTTACCTGATCTTCGCTTTGTATATCGATTTTTCTCCTGAAAAAGGCGGAAAGTATCCTGGTGAACATACGAATCAGTATAAGACAGGGGCGGGTATTGTTCAACCGGGGGCCTTCATGGTATTTTTTTCTGGATGGCATTAAAAACGGCTTTTTTTGACAAAGTGCAGGCCCTCACCGAGGCCTGTTTAACCCGAAGGCGGGCAATACAGCGGATAAGGAAAGAAAAACAACGGGCCAAGAACCCTGTTCTTGACTGGGTGGAAGCCTTTATTTGGGCCGCGGGAGTGGTGCTGCTGATCAACCAGTACCTGTTCCAGGCGTATCAGATCCCCTCGGGATCGATGATCGACACCCTCTTGATTAACGACCGGATCTTCGTAAACAAGCTGGTCTACGGCCCGGAACTGCTTCCCGGGGTGGGCAAACTGCCCAGCCCCTTCAAGCCCCGGCGGGAAGACGTGATCATCTTTGAAAATCCCGAGTATTTTTCCCGGGGCCCCCTTTTTGACATAGCCCAGCGGATCATCTATATGCTGACCCTTTCCATGGTGGACATAGACCGGTCCGAATCCGGGGAGCCCCGGGTTCATTTTTTGATCAAGCGGGCCGCCGGTACGGCGGGGGACAGGATCGAGACCCGGAAGGGAGAACTGTACTTTTGTTTTGCCGGAGAAAACCGCTGGATAAGCGAGCGGGAATACCTGGTCCTCCGGGGATTTAACCACCGCCTTTCCAGGCTTGTGGAGGAAGCCCAATACCCCGCCCTGGAAGCGATGGGGGCCGCGGAAGGCTACATGGATCTGGGCCTTACCCCCCCCGCCGGATTGATGGAGGCCGCGGCGGCTTACGGTTCCCGGTACGGCGATTCCTTCGTTAAGGAATCGGCCAGGTTCGGCGTTATCCGGGGGGCCTACCCCCAGAACGAACGTTACCGGACGTTGGTTCTCAAACACCGGCGGTGGTATGTGCCGGAAGGACGGATCCTGCCCCTGGGGGATAACCGGGACAATTCCCACGACGGCCGTTTCTTTGGCACAGTGAGGGCTTCCAGGATTCTGGGTCAGGGGGCCTTCAAGTACTGGCCCCTGGGGCGGCTGGGAAGGATAGAGTAATGGCTAACCGGTGGAGGCAGTATTCCTACCAGGCCCAGAAAAGCCACCTGCGGCGGATGCGGATCATCCTGGCCTGGGTATTCGGTTTTTTTGTCGTGCATACCGTCATTTCGGGGCTGTTTATTTCCAACCGGGTAGTGGAAAACAATACTATGAATCCGGGGATCCTGGAGGGGGATCGCTTTATCTGTACATCCTTTACCCTGCAGCATATGTTCCGCGACAGGAATGAGGGGCATCTGCCCTTCCGCCGGGGACAGGTGGTTCTGGTTAACCGGGCCGCGGGTTCCGGCCGGCCCCTTACAAAAACGGTGTTTGACTGGCTGGTCCGGTTTTTTACCCTCCAGCGGATAAGCCTTTTTCCGGTGGAGGATACGATTTTTGTCAAAAGGATTATCGGTCTTCCCGGGGATACCGTTACGGTAACCAACTTCGTGGTCAAGGTAAAACCGGCGGGCGAAAATTACGATATGACCGAATTTGAACTGTCCGAAGGGGATTATGTCCCCGAACTGCCCCAGGTTTCCCTGCAATGGGACGAATCCATTCCCTTTTCCGGTTCCATGGACAGCATGGTCCTCAAGGCCGAAGAATGTTTTGTCCTGTCCGATGACCGGAGTATCAGCAATGATTCCCGGACCTGGGGGGCCGTTGCCGCAGATTCCATTACCGGCCGGGTATGGTTCCGTTACTGGCCGTTCACCAGGCTGGGCCAGCCTTAACGGATACGGCCCTTCGGGCCGGAGCGTGCGGGAAAGCCGGTTGTACGCCGGCATCGCCGCGCCGCCGGGAGGCGGTTTGGACATGACTTGTTCCCTCTACCTGCATATTCCTTTTTGTTCAGCCAAATGTGATTACTGTGATTTTTATTCCGTTCCCCTGGGTCCGTTTACCCCGAAAGAACGGGAAAGGATAATTTTTCGCTATATTGACGCGCTTCTGGCGGAAACAGAAAGGCGCTGTGCGGAGATTGCCGGCGGCGATGGGGGCGGCGGCGGATTTAAAGCGAATACGGATTATTGCCGGCCTGCCGGATTTAAAGCGAATGCGGATTATCACCGGCCTGCCGGATTTAAAGCGAATACGGGTTATTGCGCACAGCCGCCGTTACGGGCGGCGGATGGATTTAAGACGAATGCGGATTATCGCCCCCCGGCTGGATTTAAAGCGAATGCGGATTATTGCCCGGCTGTCGTGCCTACAGTGTATATCGGCGGCGGCACTCCGTCGTTATTGGGGGCGGCGGGCATTACCGCGCTGATGCGGGGTCTTGGACCTTTAATCACGGCGGGGGGCAAATATAGTACGAATACAGATTATCGCCCCCCGGCCGGATTTAAAGCGAATGCGGGTTATGGCCCGCCCCCCGACGGATTTAACGCGAATGTGGATTATCCCGCGGAAATCACCGTCGAGGCCAACCCCGAATCGGCGGACAACGCCTTTCTGGAAGCCTGCGCCGTAAACGGAATCAACCGCCTCTCCCTGGGAATACAGAGTTTTGACGCGGCGGCCCGGAGGGCCGCGGGCCGCCGGGGCGGTACGGCGCTGCTGCCGGAACGGCTTGCCGCGGCGGCGGAAATTTTCGGTCCCGGCCTGTCGCTTGACATGATGAGCGGCCTTCCGGAGCAGGACAGGGATGTCCTGCTCCGGGATATTGACCGGGCCCTGTCCTTCAATCCGGGCCACGTTTCACTCTATGCCCTGACGGCGGAGGAGGGAACGCCCCTGGCGGCGACGCTTTCTTCGCCGGGTGGAAGGGAAGGATTTCCCCGGGGGGATGAAGCGGACGAACTCTGGCTGGCGGGCCGGGACGCTTTGGTAAGAGCGGGGTTTGAACAGTACGAGGTCTCCAATTTTGCCCGCCGGGTTTTGCCCGGTCAAAAAAGCCCGCGCTGTGCCCACAATATACGGTACTGGCGCATGGAAAACTGGATCGGCGTAGGGCCCGCGGCCTCCGGTACCATCATCGGCGACGACGGCCGGGGACGGCGCATAAGCTATGGCCCGGACGTGGACGCGTTTATCGCGGGAGCGGAGGGGATTATGGCTGCCGAGGAACTGGATCGGGCCGCGGTACTGCGGGAAACCTTCCTCATGGGGTTCCGTTACGACCAGGGGCCGGATCCGGCTCTGTTCCGGAAACGGTTTGGCCTTTCCGTCGAAGAGACCATACCGGAAACCCTTAAAAAATGGCGCCGTTTTGGGGGCTGGGAAAACCGGGTTCTTTTTTTGAACGGATTTTTGCTTGACGCTTTCGCGGAATTGGATAATAGTAGGATTACATGAAACCGGCGGTACTTTTTATGGCAGTGCTTCTTCCCGCCCTTGCTTCCTGCGCAAAGCCGGAACTCAGGGTTTGGTCGGAGCTCTGGCCGGACTACCCGGAACTGTCCGGTCTTTTTACGGAAGCGGCGGAGACGTATAAGAAACTTTCGGTCCGCTGCTTTGACCTGCCCCGGAACAAAGAATATGCCGAAGCCGGAAACGGGATATTTATCCTTGACGGAAACAGCCTGCCCGCTTTTCTGGAAGCGGGGCTGGCTTTGGATACGGCGGCCCACGGCGGGATCCATGCCCACGCCCAAATCCGGCCGGCGTACGGGCCCGGCGGACAACGGGCGTTTTTTTTATATTCCGGAAACGGCGTCCTCTGTTATGATCCGGAGCTGACGCGGCGCTACCTGGAAATTGCCGATCCCCTGCCGGTTCAGGAACAGCTGGGGGATTTGAATTCATTTATCGTGTCGGCCTTTCTGATTTCGGAACGCTCCCGGGGGGCCGTAGCGGCGCTTCCCGAAGCGGACCAGCTGCTGCCCTCTTTCCGGCATACCAAAGCCTCTTCCCTGCAAAAAGCGGGACTAAGTCCGGAAGAAACGGAAAAGTGGTTTGCCGATATTGCCGAAATCTTCCGGGACCGCCGGTGGGAAGGAACAAGTTTTGAAGACGGCCGCCCGCGGCCCGCGGCGATGTTTTTTCTTCCCCCCGGATCTTTTTTCCGGGAACCCGGCAAACCGGCCGGAAACTGGCGGGCAATCAGGGGGCCGGACCCGGAAAGCTCGGGCGGCATCTGGCTGGTTCTGCACCGGGATCTTTTCGGCGGCAAAAAACGGGCTGTTCAAAAATACCGGGAGTATCTGGACATTTTCGTACAGGTTCTGGAAGCGCGGGAGGCGCTTCCGGAACCCGGCGGAAGTACCGCCGGGGATTAACGCTTCCGGGGAAAGTCCGGGTTGTCAGGCTTGTTTTTTCTGCGCTATCCCGCTGATAATCATGAGCGCCGCAAACACAAAGGACAGGAAAACAAAACACAGCATGGCTGCCGTACCCTCGTCAGAGTAATCCCCCTTGATCATGATGAAGAAAAAAACCGCATACAGTATTCCCGCCGCTATTGAGCCGCCCTTGCTTTTCCGGCACGCGATACTGACAATCCCCGCGGAGAGCCACAAAAACGACATGACAGCCCCGGAGGCCCCGATACTTATCATTTCAGGAGAAAGCTCCAGCGTTCCCGCCGCCGTGGTACCGCAGGATACCGCCCACAGCCAAAAAGTCAGCACAATGGCTATGATACCGGTAACAACCCGCGGCGTTTCCCATTTTGATCGGGACACGGCCGCGGGCGACTGCGGCACGGTGATATTGATCTGCTGTAACGGAACCTGGTATGGGGAATTGACAAAAGACTGAACCGGCGCCCGCTGATGCGCCGCCGGGACCGGCGGCACAGACAGCGGCGGCTGGGGCGGCGCGGTCTCCGCCGGCTGAACGGCGGGCTGGGACACGCTTTGTCCGTTTACCTCCGCGCCGGTTTCAACCTTTGTCCCGCAGTGTACGCAGAAGGCCGCGCCTTCTTTTACCTGTGTTCCGCAGTTTGTA
>JAISDG010000014.1 GCA_031265015.1 Spirochaetaceae bacterium
TTTCACTGACGCAATTGATATAACAGTGAATACGCTGTGTCATGCGCCGCATTCAGCCGTTGTCATCACAATCTTGTAAGGGTTAGTTGATACACCTCTTGAATATTCTATTATTCTCCGGTAATAATAGACACATATTATCGGCAGGACATCGGGGTGGTGGAGCAATTATTAACTGCTCATTGCTATCTATTATTAGGTTAAATATAAGCACAGGAGGATTAAAAATGAATAACAAAGAAACGTTGGACAAGGCGCCGGAAGAAGACCGCGGGCCTGAAAAATCACCCTCCGCCGGCGGGGCGCGGATTGAGGGCGGAGACGCCGCCGCGTATACCGGCCGCGGCAACGAGTATGCCGGCAAAGGAGATCTGGACAGCGCCATCGCGGATTACACCCAGGCTGTCGCCCTGGACTCCGGTTATGCCGCCGCGTATCTTAACCGCGGCAACGCGTATTTCTTCAAGAAGGACTACAACAGCGCCATTACGGACTATACCCGGCTTATCGCCCTGGAAAGCGGCAGCGCCGACGTGTACTACAATCGCGGCCTCGCGTATACCGGCAAGAAGGACTACAACAGCGCCATTGCGGACTATACCCAGGCTATCGCCCTTGGAAGCGACAATGCCGCCGTGTATACCGGCCGCGGCGACGCCTATGCCGGCAAAAAGGAATACGCCAGGGCCGCCGCGGACTATGAAAAGGCCATCGCCCTTGACCCGGATTACGCTCCCGCCCCGGCCGACAACCGCGCCGTCGCGTACCGCGCCCGGGACTCCCGGGGCCGGGCCTTCACGGGCCTTACCGTGCAGGTCGATACGGGGCCGAGCGCCGCCGGCGCGTATCATAAACGTGCCGCCGCGTACCTCGAAAACGGCGACCACGACAGCGCCATCGCGGACTTTACCCGTGCGGCCGTGCTGTCCCCGAAGAGCTTCGCCGTGTACAACAACCGGGCAAACGCCTACCTCGACAAAGGGGACTTTGAGAAGGCTGTCGCGGACTACACCAAGGCGATAAAGCTTGCCTCGAACGACGACAAGGACGACGACGTTTCCAAGCTGTATTATAACCGCGCCTGCGCCTATGACGACAAGGGAAAGAAGGATCAGGCCATCTCGGATTATACCGAGGTGATCCGCCTTAACCCCGATGACGCCTCCGCCTACGAGGGCCGGGGGCGGGCGTACTACGGTAAGGGGAGCCTGGACAAGGCTATCGCGGACTTTACCCAGGTGTTACGGATTATCCCTAGTGACGACGCCGTGTATTTTAACCGGGGAACGGCGTATTACCACAAAGGGGAACTGGACAAGGCTGTCGCGGACTTTACCGAGTCGATCCGGCTTGAGGGTGATAATCCCGGCCCGTACCGCAGCCGGGGGCGCATCTATGTCTCCCGGGGAAAGGCGGACGAGGCTATCGCGGATTTCACCAAGCTGTTACAGCTCCTTCCCGGCGATGCCGAAGCGTATTACTTCCGGGGCCGGGCCTATCAGGAAAAAGGGGAGCCGCACAAGGCTGTCGCGGACTTTACCGAGTCGATCCGGCTTGAGGGTGATAATCCCGGCCCGTATAACGACCGGGCCCTCGTGTACCGCGATATGAAAGAGACGGACAAGGCTATGGCGGACTTAAACAAGGTAATCAGCCTTAACCCCGATAATCCCGTCCCCTATCTCAACCGGGGTTATACGTATGAGACTAACGGGGACCACGACAAGGCCATCGCGGACTATGGCAAGGCGCTGGCGCTGGATCCCAATTTTGCCCCGGCGTATTTCAACCGGGCCATCGCCTATGATAACAAGGGAGAGGTGGACCGGGTTATCGCGGACTATACCCGGGTGATTAAGCTTGAAAGCGGCAATGCCGCCGCGCATTTCTACCGCGCCAACGCGTATTATGGCAAAAAGGACTATGACAAGGCTATCGCGGATTACGATGCGGCCCTGCGGATACAACCTGACAACGAGGGGACAAAGAACAACAGTATCGCCGCGCATATCAGCCGCGGCATTGCGCATCACGCCAAAAAAAATTACGACGGCGCTATCGCGGATCTTACCAAAGCCCTTGCTTTAGATCCTGATGATGCCTCAGCGTATGTCTACCGGGGCAACGCGTATCTCGGTAAGAAGGATTATGACAGGACTATCGCGGATTACGAGGCGGCCCTGCGGATTAGCGGCGATAACGACGATAACGCGGGGACAATAAAGAGAGGTCTTGCCGCGGTGTATGTGAACCGCGGGGTTTTGCATCACAGCAACAAGGAGTACGGCCGGGCCATGGAGGACTATGAGGCGGCGATGCGGCTTGATCCCAATGATGAAACAGCCAGGAAGAATCTTGCCATCGCCTATGTGTACCGGGGCGATGAGTATTACGGCAAAGGCGGCTACGATAAAACAATAGCGGACTACAGCGAAGCGATTGCCCTTGACTACGATCCTGTCGTTATGTATGTGCGCCGGGGCGACGTGTATTTCGATAATGATGACTACGACCAGGCCATAGCGGACTACAGCAAAGTGATTTCCCTTGACCCCAATTCCGCCTCCGCGTATCACAGCCGGGGAGAAGCGTACTTCCATGCGGATGACTACGACAGGGCTATCGCGGACTATGAGGCGGTGCTGCGGATTGACGGTGACGACGATTCGGTGAAGAAAGAGATTGCCGCCGCGCATTTCTGCCTGGGCGAGCGGTATTTCTGCGAAAATGACAACGACAAAGCCATAGAAGAATACGGCAAAGCTATCGCTTTTGATCCTGATTATGGTGAAGCGTATAACACCCGCGGTCATATGTATTACCAAAGAAAGGACTACGACAGGGCTGTCGCGGATTACGAGGCGGCGGTGCGGCTTATGACGAATGATGAGGAGATAGCAAAGATAATAAAAAATAACCTTGAAAACGCGCTGAAGGGGCGGGGGTATTAGGTTATTTTTTCCCGATCACCGAATCAACCAGATTTTTCAGTCCCGGATCCAGGGTTTTGAAGGTTTCATCATCCGGCGTTTTTACTTTTTTGTCCACATAGTGAATTCCGTTCTTCTGCGTAATTATGCCGGGCCCCGCGGATTTTAGCTCCTGGGGCTCACCCTTGTCCTGATACTGGAACGGTTTGTAGACCATGGACATGGAATAATCAGCGTTTAATTCTTCAAGCCGGCCCGAAGTTTTTATCGTCCCGGTATCTTCCTCATCGTCCCTGAAGGTTTCCTTATCGTCAAATTTGGAATACATGTCCGCGAAGGGCGAAACAATTTCGATTTCTTCTTCCAGCTCTTCCCCTTCCTCTTCTTTGCCGGAAGAACCGAATTCAATCCGGCTCGCCATATCGGCTTCGGAAAGGGGGAAAGAAACAGGAGCCGGGGCCGTTTCCAGTTCCTCCAGCTCTTCAAGTTCTTCAACGAAGTCCGGTTCGCCGCCGCCGGCGGGACCGGGTATATCCATATCGTCCACCAGTTCAAGCCCCGAAGATTCCACAATGGTGGGAATATCATCTTCGCCGAATACCAGCTGTATATTGGATTTGGGCGAAGCAGGGGGCTTAAACGGAACGGGCGGTTTACTGTCTGTTAGGTCTTCCGTATCCGAAAGTATTTTGATGTTATCCGGTTCTTCGTCTATGTCTTCTACTTCGGACAAGTCTTCTACCTCGTCCGCTTCTTCCCCGCCGGACAGATATTGCTGTTCTTCCGCGCCGGACAGCTCTTCCAGATCGGCGGGCTCCGCCTCTTCCGTTTCGGGAACTTCTTCGGCCGCGGCGGGCTCCGCGGGAACTTCCGGTTCTTCCTCTCCCGGGAGCTCTGCGGCAACGGCGGGTTCCGCGTCTTCCGCTTCGGGTAATTCTTCCAGATCGGCGGGCTCCGCCTCTTCCGCTTCGGGAACTTCTTCGACCGCGGCGGGCTCCGCGGGGGCTTCCGGCTCTTCCTCTCCCGGGAGCTCCGCGGCAACGGCGGGCTCCGCGTCTTCCGCTTCGGGAACTTCTTCGGTCGCGGCGGTTTCCGGTTCTTCCTCCCCGGAGAGTTCTTCCATATCCTCCGGCTCTTCCATTTCTTCCAGGGTTTCGATTTCTTCCGGTTCTTCGGAACGGGCCTGGGGAACTTCCGGCGCCGCGGCGGCGTCCGCTCCGGCAGGACCGGCGGCCCGGACCGAAGTCGCCCCGGGAGCTGCCCCCCGGGTTGCCGGGACATTGAGAACCTGGTCCGCCGCTGCCGGGCCGCCGCCGGGCAGTACAGGAGAATCCCCTCTGGCCAGAAGCATGCGGTGAAGAATGTTTTGCAGTTTATCTTCGTCTATGGCCAGGCGGGTCTCGCGCTTGCCGCCGATGGCGGTAAGGATCTCGTCCCAGGATTTGTCAATAAGGCTGTCGATATCTTCCAGCAGGGCCGGGGGTTTTCCCTTGACCCCCCGTTTGAGTTCGGAACGGACATCTTCCCGGCGCAGTTCAAGTTCATGGTACCAGTGGTTCCAGTCCATTTCGCCCTTGCGCTCGTAATATTCCCGAATAAGCGAAAGCTGTAGTCCCTTAAGGCGGTTCTGGATCACGGTCAGGGTATCGGGCCGGAGGTTAAAGGCCAGGAATATGGTAAGGAACACGGTAAGGAATATGGACGCCAGGAGGATCATCTTCATGACCTGGGGAAAGGCAAACAGCGCGGCATCTACTACCCGGCCTACAATAAGCCCCTTTTCTGTTTTTGCGGAAACCAGGGCCAGGGCCGAAGAAGAACTTTGGGAATCCAGGGCGGTAAGGCTAAAAAGGTTCTCCCGCCAGACTGATGAAATAACCGGTATAATGGCATCCCTGCCCGTACTGGGAAGCCCCGACACCACGCCCGGAGGAACGGAAATGACGGAAAGATCTTCCCCGATTTTGATGCGGCCTTCCACGATAAGCCTTTCGGCGACAGCCCGGATGGACAGGGAATACAGAGCCGTACCCCGGTATATTTCCATGGAATCGTAGAACGGAAAGGAAAAAACAATACGATCGTTCCGCTGATCCAGGGTAATTTTCGGATTTCCACCGGAGGCTACGGACAATTCCCCGTAGGGAACATAGGAGGCGGTTTCTTCATAATTTTTATAGGTTATGGTATCATTGGCCTGGCTCTGGATGTCTTCGGGATCGGTTGAAAAGTGGAGCCGCATTCCTCCGACATCGACAAAACGCACCGACTGGAGGCCCTTTTGGGATTCCATAAGGATGCCGTAGAGCCGGGTCCGTTCAAAAATATCCTGGGTAGTCTGATTGGGAAGAAAGCTCCGTTTTACCGGGCCGTCTTCCATGGCAGCGGCAAAACCTTCCTGCAGTTCGTCAAGAAAAGCCTGGATAGTTTCCGCGTCCCGGCGGACTTCCCTATCCAGGGATTTGGTAATGGAAGGATTATAGAACCGGGTTTCTACCAGATTAAAAAAACCGGTAAAGGCAAGGACAGAAAAACCCCCTACAAGAACTACGGAAATAAGAAGGCTCAGCGCTACTTTTTGCGAAACTGTCAACGGTTCCTGCCTGTTTTAAGCATTATTCTTTCATAAGTATCGGAATTATCAAGTCAATATATAGTATAATATACTATATCCGGTTTTTTTATGCCACAAGGGAATCAAAACCCGAAAGTTTCTGAAGAACGGCTCAATACGCTCAAGTTTTACTTTCCCCCGCCGATACTGGAATGTACGGCTTTAAAGACCGGCCCGGAGATGGTATTATTTTCGGGACCGTCCATACAGGGAGGGGCAATGGCCTATACAAACGCACTATCAGCTTATAAAGAAACCAGAATCAGGACCGCCAGCCAGGGGCAGCTTATCATCATGCTCTACGATGAGGCGGTCAAACAGCTGGACCGGGGCCTGGAACTGATGGGCCTGAATGTGTCCGGCAAGAAGGATCCCGCCAGGATAGAATCCATCGGCAAGGCCATTGTAAAAGCCCGGGATATTATTACAGAGCTTATGGTTTCCCTGGATTTTGAGCAGGGCGGGGAAATAGCCAAAAATCTGTTTGCCCTGTATGCCTGGTTCAACAAGGAACTGCTGGAAGCCCACATGGGAATGGATATTTCCCGCATAGCCGCGGTAAAAAACATGATCCATAACCTGCGGGAAGCCTGGGTGGAAATTGCCGCCAAGACCAGCGCGGAAGGCCGGCCCGCCGAAGGCGTTAATATTGCGGGGTAAGGAAGGGCAGTACCGGAGCGGGGAAAAATGGAAAAAACCGGCGTACCGGCCTTAAGCCCCGGGGAAGTAGAACGCAGGGTAGCGATCCTCAAGCGGTTCCGGGAGCTCCTTTCCCAGCAGCGGGACCGGTTCCGGCAATACCTGGATGTCCTTGACAGGCAGAAAGACGTGATCCGGGACGGCAGCGCCGATGACCTGGTAGTCCATGTGGAACTGGAAGAAAAAATCGTCGGCGATATTTTTGCCATCCAGAAGGTGATTGACCCCCTGGAAGCAATGTACCAGACGGCTTTTCCCCTGCCGGACCGGGCCTTTGGCGGGGAAGTTTCCGCCGCGCCAAGCGAAATTCGGGAAGTGCCCACCCTGAGGGCCGCTCTGGAAGAATTAAAGGCCGAAGCGGTCATCCGCTCAAACCGGAACCGGGACCTGCTGGCAAAGCGCATGGAAGAACTGCGGCAGGAAATGAAGATCCTCAGGGCCAACCCTTATGCCATACACCGTTCCGTTTATTCCAGGGAAACCGCGGCCCTGCTGGACATCCAGGGATAAACACCGGGCATCATTGGCGTAAACAGCGCCGCATGGTGTATACTAAAAGTAATGACCGATTATCCTTCTATCGCGCTCGTTTTTGCCGCGGGGCTGCTGTCGTTTCTTTCTCCCTGCGTACTGCCGCTGATTCCCTCGTACATGAGCATTCTGGGAAGCGCAAAAACCCGGGCGGAACATGCCGGCAGCCCTGTTTCGGGCCCGGCCGGACAATTTCCCCTGCTCATTACAACAGCGTGTTTTATTCTGGGGTTCAGCGCGGTCTTTGTAATCCTGAGCATTCTGGTTTCGGCAACCTTTCTTTTGATGGGCGGCATATCGAAATACCTTCAGGCGGCGGCGGGAATTATCGTGATCATCCTGGGATTGAACGTACTGTTCGATTTTCTGACCCCGCTGAATTATGAAAAGCGCTTTCATGTAAAAAAAAAGACCCGGGGACGCATGGGGGCGTTTCTTGCCGGCGCCGCGTTCGGTACGGGATGGACTCCCTGCATCGGGCCGATTTTAACCAGCGTGCTCCTGCTGGCGGGGCAAAACGGCAAGGCGGGAATAGCGGTGCTGTACCTGGCGGTATATTCCCTGGGACTGGGGCTGCCTTTCCTTCTGGCGGCGGCATTTTTTGACCGCTTCCTTACCACCGCCGCATGGTTCCGCTCCAGGCTGCCGGTGATACAAAAAATCAGCGGGATAGTACTTATTATTATGGGAGTTTTGATTTTGACCGGACGGTTTTCAATTCTGAATATCGTCCTTCAAAAATGGCAGTTCCGGTTTATCGACTGGGCAGCGGACAAGGCCCTGCCCTTCCGCCTTGCGGCGGATTGGCTTAGCTGGCTGCAGAATATATAATGGAGAAGGATATGAAAAAACTATGCGCCTTCCTGTACGCGGTTTTGCTTTTTTCCTGCGGGGATCGCATAACGGAAGCGCAGAATCATCCGAAGGATATTGCCGGCGCTTTCCGTTCCGCGGGAATCCCCGTCCTGGAAAAACCCGTGGACCCGAAGGCGTTTTCACTGGCCCTTTTAAACGGCGGCAGGGCGGAGCTTTCGGCCTACAAAGGCAAGGTAGTGCTTCTTAACTTTTGGGCCACCTGGTGCCCGCCCTGCCGGGCGGAAATGCCTTCCATGGAAACCGTATACAAACGCTTTAAGGATCAGGGCCTGGAGATTCTCGCGGTGGACTGCGCCGAGGAAAAAGCCGCGGTTGAACGGTTCATGGAAAAAAACAAGTACAGCTATCCGGTACTGCTTGATACCGACGGAACCGTCAGCAGCCTCTACGGCATCGAAGCGATTCCCACAACCTTTATCCTGAACCGGGAAGGAAAAATCATCACCCGGATTGTGGGCAGCCTGCGCTGGAATGATCCTAAAATCATCGCTGCCATTGAAGCGGCCTTATAGGCGTTATATATTTATAGGCGTATACTAAAAGGGGGAATATGACCAGAGGAATCTTTGTCGCCGGAAATGAATCGGCCCTGTTTTCCGCTGTCGGCGTGGAAGCGGTTAAGCGGGTGGAGCGGTTTGCGGCAGCCGTTATTTCCCGGGACGGGACAGAGGCGGAAACCGGTAATCCGCGGGAGGATACCCGCCGTATGGCGCTGGACTGGAATTCCGGAAGCCCCATCTCCGCCCGGGCGCTGGTTCTAGAGGCGGCAGGCAAACTGGAACACATTGACGATGCGGTTTTGGTCTGCGTTCCGCCGGCATACCGCCGTTCCGCGGAAGGGCTTTTTCCCGCGGACATTGACAGGCTCATTGACGACAATCTGAAGAGCTGGTATTTCCTGGTCCGGGAACTCCTTGGAGTTTTCAGGGCCCGCAAAGCGGGAACTCTGGCGCTGGCTTTGCTGGAGACCGGCGGCCAAAAAAACGGCTCGCCGGATCTGATAGGCCCCGCGGTCGCTTCCGCCTTTCGGGCCTTTGCCCATAACGTACTGCTTTCCGCCGCCGGCGCTCCCTATGCCGCCATGGGGTTTTCATGTTCCGAACCCGGCGGGGAAAACGCCTTTGCCGCGTACATCTTTAAAATCCTGGACGAGGGAAAAAAGAATTCCGGCAAGTGGCATAAATACGGAAAGCTGTTTGGCCGGTAAAGCATCAAACCGGCGTCTCCTTATGGTTTTAAGCGGGCGGCCGGCAATGGCTCATCAAAAATGTTACCAAAGTACCTGTACCCGGTAGCATTTTTCGTGAGGCATCGACCCCTTTTTCGGCTAAATTATTTTTGAGGCATTACATAAGCTTGACTTTTCAGGTAGAGGGTTTTACACTAGTGATATGAACCTGAAGACAGTGCTTACCAAAGAAACTATCACCCTCCATTTAAAAGGTACAACCAAGGAAGAAATTATTAATGAGCTGCTGGATATTCTGGTTTCGGCCGGCAAGATCCAGGACAGGGCGGCGGCTTTTGCGGCGGTTATGGACCGGGAGCAGAAGATGTCTACCGGTATGAAACATGGAATCGCCATACCCCACGGTAAAAGCGCCACCGTCAAGGATCTGGTTGCCTGTATCGGTATTTCCGACACCGCGGTAGATTTTGATTCCCTGGATCATGAACCCTGCCGTATCTTTATCATGACCCTTTCTCCCCTGGAAAAGACCGGCCCCCACCTGCAATTCCTGGCGGAGGTAAGCCTGCTCTTTAAAAGCGCCGAGAAACGGGCGGAAATCCTCAAAGCCGGAAGCCCCGAACAAATTTTAAAGATTCTGGCGGAATAATTCCGGCTTTTAAAAAACCGCCGCCCTGTTCCAGGGAGCGGCGGGTGTATGCAGGGTCGAATTACTGAATTTTCTTAAGCGCATCCTGGGCAAGCCGCTGAACCGCGCCGGTCCAGTCCGCCTGGAGTACCGCCCGGAGGGCGTTCCGGGCCAGCGGCCGGCCGGTGTTTCCCAGGGCGGGAATAATCACCCGGACCATCCGTTCATCTTCTTTGGTAAGGGTTCCCCTGGCAAGTCTGACATTCATATCGTTAAGAAACGAAGAAAGCCTGCGGACCGAATCGTCGGTGGCCAGGGCGGACAACGCCGCAACGGCGGCGATCTGTTCTTCCTCGTCAATCCCTTCCCGGTAAGATCGTTCCAGCAGGGGATATACATTGGTATCCTCGGTCCCGTAGCGGCGGATCATGCTGATGGCAAATTTCCGGGTACCGGCCAGAATAGAGCGCTGGCTGACCGTGTTGGTGCTGGTCCGCCATACCTCGGTCAGGGACGCGACCGCTCCCTGGGATTTTTGCTGGGTAGTCACATCCGACGCTTCCAGGGTCTGCAGAGCGCCATACTTGACGGCGTAATTGTAGGAACTGCTCTTGATAACCGAAAGCAGCGGGTCCGCCGGGTTGTCCATGATTTTTGGCAGGGCTTCCCTGGCTTTATCTTTAAGCCGGGCGGAATACCAGCCGGTGGTAACGAAAAAAACCGGAAGATAGCCGGAGGTGTCCTTGTATTCTTCCAGGGCTGTAATCGCTCCGTAGGCTACCTGTTCCCGAACCAGGGGATCTTCGCCGGGCTCCAGGTTGTAATCGGACAGGAGCTGAACTACATGGGGAAGAAAATCCGCAGCCTGGGCTTTACCCAGCGCGGACAGGGCTTCGGCCCGGACCAGGGGGTTGGAAAACAGTTCCACTATCCTCCACAGGTTGGGGCCTGCGGCGGTATGCTGGGCTTCACCGAGCTTTGCCGCCAGTATCTGAGCCATGTCTTCGGCAGCCCTGGTTTCCGCAGTTCCCCTGATATTGGAATATTCCCGTATCAGGACATCCAGGGCATGGGCGTAGAATTCGGCGCCGGCATCCCCCTCCGCGCCGGCGTTCCGTACCACCCCCAGCTTGCCGGCAAAGGTATTCTGGGAATCAAACTGCTGGGTATAAAAATCCGGCTCCTGGGCTTGTTCCTGGGCGCCCGCGGCCCCCAAAATAACCGAAAAAATAACCGCTATTGTTATGATCTTTTTCATACTGTAATATTACGCCAGGATCGGCAAAATTATCAACTATATTTTTGGGCGGTACTTATTTTATGAAGATTTCGATCGCCTGGCGGGACCTGGAACTGGAAAACGGCGCTTATAACGAAAGCTATGCCGCAGGCCTTAGAAAACAGCTTGTGGAGGCGGAAAGCCGGGGGGAAACTGCCGTGATGGAACTGCAGCTTACGGAAGAAACGGCCCCGGAACGGTTCCGGGCAGGGATGGGGAATTTTTTTGCCGATGAAGAACTCCAGGCCCGGTATATTGAAGCCGCCGCCCACTGCAGACGGCGGCTTAAGAACTGCGGGGCCCTGGAACGCTGGGTTCTTGCCTGCCCCCGGCCCGTGCCGGAGGCCTTTATCCGCCGTCTTGGGGAACGGCTGGCAGGGACCCTTACTTTGCAAGCACCCGGACCCGGATAACTCCGTTAATGGCGGAGATTTTGCCCAGCTCCGCCTGTGGTATGGGCTGTTCGGTATCAATGATATTATAGGCGTATTCGTCCTGGTGGTGGTTCACCAAATCGGTGATGTTGATTGCCCCTCCCGCCAGGACGGTGGTGATCTGCCCTACCATATTGGGGATATTCCGGTTTATCACCAGGAGCCGGCAGGGCGACCGGAACTCCAGCCTGCTCCGGGGAAAGTTTACCGAATTTTTTACCGTGCCGCTTTCCAGGTAATCCATCAGCTGCCGCACCGCCATAACCGCGCAGTTGTCTTCCGCCTCGGGAGTGGAGGCTCCCAGGTGGGGGATGCAGATCGCTCCCGGGCAGGCCAGAAGTTCCGCCGTCGGGAAGTCCGTCACGTAGGCGGCAAGCTTTCCGTTTGTAAGGGCGCCGATAATGTCCGCTTCGTTAACCAGGGCTCCCCGGGCCAGGTTCACAATCCGCGCGCCCTTTTTCATGAACCGGAATTTCTCCGCGTCCAAAAGCCCCCTGGTGGCGTTGTTTAAGGGCAGATGGAGGGTGACATAGTCCGCCTTTGCTAAAAGCCCTTCCAGGGTATCGGCCCGTTCTACCGAATGGGAAAGATTCCAGGCGGCCTCTACGGAAATGTAGGGATCATAGCCCATAACGTTCATTCCCAGGGCCAGGGCGTCGTTGGCTACCATCACGCCGATAGCCCCCAGTCCCACCACTCCCAGGATCTTCCCCCGGAGTTCGGGGCCTTCAAACCTGCTCTTGCCTTTTTCTACCAGCTCCGGCACTTCGTCGGCCTTGCCGGCAATGGTGGAAGTCCAGGCCCAGCCCCCAAGAATATTCCGGGACGAAACAAGCAGCGCGGCGACAGCCAGTTCCTTGACCGCGTTGGCGTTGCCGCCGGGGGTATTGAATACCACGATGCCCCGCTCGCTGCACCCGGGGATGGGGATATTGTTAACCCCCGCTCCGGCCCTGGCGACGGCCAGCACCGAATCGGGGATGGTTACCGAATGAAGGTCGGCGCTGCGAACCAGGATAGCGTGGGGATTGGGAATCTCGCTGGCCGCCTCGTAGTTGTCCCGGGGAAAAAGTTCCAGTCCCCGGGGGGAAATCTTATTCATCGTTTGTATGCGAAACATGGTTTACCTCTCAAATTTTTCCATAAAAGCCAGCAAAGCCTTAACTCCCTCCAGGGGCATGGCGTTGTAGATGCTGGCCCTCATGCCGCCCACCAGGCGGTGGCCGGCCAGATTTACCAGGCCCGCCGACGCCGCTTCCGTCACAAAGCGTTTTTCAACGGCCGCCTTTTTGTCCGGATCGCTTTCCCGGGGAACAAAGGGAATGTTCATCAGGCTTCGGGAATTTTTTTCCACCGGAGAAAAAAACATGGCGCTTGTTTCCAGGTAATCGTACAGCAGCGCCGCCTTTTTCCGGTTTATGGCGGCCATGGCTTCCACCCCGCCCTGATCCTTGAGCCATTCCAGTACCAGGCCGATGATATAGATTCCGTAACAGGGGGGGGTGTTGTACATAGAGGCTTCTTTGGCATGGATGCTGTAACGGAGCATCGCCGGAACCCAGGACGGAGCGCCGTTGAGCAGATCCTCCCGGATGATCACCACCGTAGTCCCCGCGGGTCCCAGATTTTTCTGGGCCCCCGCATAGATCAGGGCAAACCGGGATACGTCGATGGGCTCCGAAAGGATCCCGCTGGAAAGGTCCGTTACCAGGGGAACGGCGCCGGTATCGGGGATGGCCGGCCATTTGGTTCCCACGATGGTATTGTTCCAGGTAATGTGATAGTAGGCCGAATCCGCCGCCGGCGCCGGCGGGACGGGAATATACGTATAGGCCTTGTCTTTGGAAGAGGCGGCGATGTCCACTTCGGCGTACCTGGCGGCCTCGTCGGCGGCTTTTTTTGCCCAGATTCCCGTATCCACCAGGGTGATCTTTTTTTTCGGCGCGCCCCCTTCAACCCCCGCCAGATTCAGGGGAATCATGGCAAACTGCAGCGACGCTCCGCCCTGCAGGAAAAGTACCCTGTAATTCGCGGGAATCTTCATCAGTTCCCGGAGCAGAGTTTCGGTCTTTTCGATGATCGGCTTAAAGTCTTTGGACCGGTGGCTCATCTCCATAACCGACTGGCCGGACCCGTTGGCGTCGGCCATCTCGGCGGCGGCTTTTTCCAGTACCGGCAGGGGCAGCATCGACGGCCCCGGCGAAAAGTTGTACACCCGTTTCATGACAATCTCCTTAGTTGATCACAGTTCCGGATTATCCGTATCCGTCTTACCGTCTGTGTTTATTTGGCGGTTTATTCCCGCCGTCCCGCCTTCCGGGGCGGGGATCTGACTGGTTTCCATTTTTACCGCCAGGGCCCGAAGCTCGCCGGCGACAAATACATTACGGACTATCACGGGGCCGGAACCCGGCGGCAGGACCAGAACCCTGGGAGCAAAGTTGACAATACCCCGGATCCCCGCGGCGGCGCATTTTTCCGCCGCCACCTGGGCCTGCTCCGCGGGAACGCAGAGCAGGGCAATCTCGATCCCCAGGCGGCCTGCCACCTCACCCATTTTATGGGCAGGATACAGGGGCGCCGGGGACTTGAGGATTTCAACCCGGTTTACGTTAATGTCAAATCCCGCGGCCAGTTCAAATTCATCCGGCAGGGCGTCCAGGTTCAGGTACGCCGAACCCAGCCGGCCCAGACCCACGACGCAGAACTTCCGGCGCCGGGCAAGGCCCAGGGCTTCCTTAATCCGGGGAATAAGCCGGCCCGGCGCATAGCCCCCCCGTTCGCCTCCGGGGGCCGCATCAGCGCCTTCGGCGGCCGAATCGTTCCCCAGGTAGGAAATGTCCTTACGGATCGTGTGGCCCGGCCAGCCGGTCAGGGCCCCCAGTTCCCCGGAGGTAAAGGTCTTTCCCGGATCGGACGCCGTTTCAAGGATCCGTACAATGTGAAGAAGCCGCTCCCTGGCCGGCTCGGGGATCTGAACCACGCATTACTCCTGTGAAATATTTCACAATTATCCTAGCCGGAAACGGGGAACATGTCAAGGGAATTTCACAGAAATATCATTAAAAAACTTTTGTGTAGGAAAAGTACTACGGTAAAAGTAAGGCTCCGGGGGGATAAACAAAAAAAAGCGCTAAAAGAATACTCTTTTAGCGCTTCCTCGCAGTTACCTTCCAACGGAAGGGCCGTTCCGGTAACGGCGCCGGACATGTACCGGGCCGCGGTAGTTAAGCTGCCCGGTACGCGGATTAAAAAAACCTGCTAAAGTACCGCCGCCGCAGCTTTTGCGGCCAGAGCAGAAAATTTTGTCATATCCGCTGCCGTCCAGTCACCATAGTCCTGCAGTTTTTGCGCTTTTGTGGTAAAGTCCAAAATCTGTGCCGACAACGACATCAAAGTCATGGTATCTTGGGTTTGTTTTGCTTTTTCCAGTTTCGCAATGAAGGAATCATAGCTTTTCAGAAATTCATCTATTTCCTTTCTGTGTTCCCCGGAACCGGTTATTCCCGCTTCGCCCAAAGTCTCCGCTACTTCTTCCTTTACCGATTCCAGTTCTGATTTTGCCGAATCCACCATATCCTTTACATCAGAAAGATCCGATAAAGACGATGAATCGGAACTTGAACCGGAACTTGAATTTGATGACGGTTTACTGCCGCCTCCGCAGGAAACCACAAGCGCCAAGATCAACAGCAGCGCCGGAAATACCCAAAAATTCTTTTGCATGTTAGTCCTCCTCCTTTACTTTCTTCTTTGTGAAATCCTTTCCCGCCGCAAGCAACAAAATGCCGCTTACCAGGGTAACAACCTGCGGTACAATCCAGGCGGAAAATTCCCCGGTGGTAAAACTAGGAATTATTGAAAGGAAACTCAAAATCGCCCACCAGATTGTAAGGCGGCGCGCCCACTTTGCCACAAAAAAGAGGCCGATGGCAACAATCACGTCAATCGCAAAAAACAACAGCACATAAACCGTCGCTATTTCTCCCATACCGGGAATAGGCATAGGAATGTCATCAAGGATCGAAAACCCGATAACAAGTGACAGAAGCGCACTTAATGCCATAAGGATGCTTGCGATTTTTGTCGCCCTGGAAGCATCTTTCCATTTTTGTAAAGCCATACCATTCCTTTCGTTTAAAGCCCGGCGGCTGTTATATTTATCCGCTCAGGCGGATTTAAAACCCGTCGTATCCCCGTATCAAAGGAGCGAACCCGAAGATTTCGCCCCTTCTTTATTACCATTGCTGCGGCATAACGTCTTTTGCGGCATACGCTTTTACGGCAGCCAAAATCCGCTGAAGGGCCGCTCTTCTACCGGCTTCGGAGCTGTCTCCGCCAAAGGGACCAAAGACATCGTACCTGCCCGCGTTATTGGCTTTTACTTTTTCAGCATTCTCTTTAGTGCTGGAGAACACAATAATAACACCTCTGTTGCCACCTGAAGTTTCCAAAGTAATAAACAGAATACCGTCGCCCCTTCCCATGTCCATATAGGAATTGTCTCCGTCCCCTGCCATATAGAAATAGAAAGCACCGTCTAGCGGAGAGGCAAGAACTGTTATGCCGGGGACAAGGTAATCAGCCACTCCGCCGGCGGCAACGATATAATGCGGTAAATTCCTCAGGCCATTCAGTATCAGGTTGTCCCGTTCTCTCGCAGTATCCGCCGGCTGCGCCGAAGCCTGCTGTACCGCGCCGAATATCAGCGCCAGCGCCAACATTCCCGTCACAAAAACCCTGCTCTTTCCCATCGTTTTACTCCTCTGTAAATTAAGCTTAAAGTTTGCAATTCCCCGCTATACATGCCGGGGCCTGAAATCATAGTCAGTATTAAGCAATTCCAGGCCGCGCTAATTCAGCTTGCCGGTACGCAGATACTGCACGACCTTGTTGGTTATGTCCACCGACGGGCTGTACCAGAGGATCCCCGTTCCTTCCTGCCTGCTTAGGATCATGCTGTACCCTTCGCTCTGGGCCACAACCCGCAGGGCGTTGGTAAGCCGCCGGAGCGCGTCGTCGCTCAGGGTCGACTGGGCGGCCTTTTCCTTTTCCAGTTCGGCAAAGCTTTGCCGGATATACTCCCGGGTCTCGGCGGTTTTGGTTTTTAGTTCCCCCTCCAGCTGGCGGATCTGGCTTCGCTTTTTGTCCGCTTTGGCCGCTTCCAGCCGGTCGTTCAGATCCTTCAGTTCCCCGTTCCGCCGGTCAATTTCCGCCTGGACCGCGGCGCTCTTTTCGGCAAAGCCGCTGCCGGACGCCCCGAAGAAGGTCATAATCCGGCTCATGTCTACCACGGCAAAGCGGGT
>JAISDG010000050.1 GCA_031265015.1 Spirochaetaceae bacterium
GAGGTCCGTGGTTAAAAATTCTTCTCTTCTCCTTATAATGCGGAGGCTATCTTTTCGCGGACCAGTTCACCGATGATTTGAGCGGGGCTTTTGTGGTCGGCTTCGGCTTTAGTCCAGAGGTAGTCCATGGTCAAATTATCCAGCCCCAGGAAGCGGGCATTCCGGCGGCTTATGAAGCCGGTGCCGTTGGGGCCTGTTTTGGGCACATGGGTAGTGTAGTATTCATCCAGCGCGTCCGCTTCTTCCTCGGTCAATTCCGGCATAACCTTCTCCTCTCATTTGAGCAGCGGGATCAATGCGGCTCGGCACTTCATGGCATGAAACACCTGCACCGTGTTCTCATCAATGACATTATACAGTATTTCGGGCAAACTTGCCTTCGGATTGGCATTGCGGTCAAAACCGATAAGCAGGTTTTTAGAAGGGTCGCCTTCCTCAAACACCGCGTCATATTCGGGAATTTTGAATGCCCGCCGTATATCGGCTTCGCTCACACCGTGTTTGAAAGCCGACTGCCTGAAAACGATGGTAATGCCCATTACTTTGACTATACCGTGTTCCCCATAAAACCGCAACGCGGGAAACTACCGTGAATAAAGGCCGCAGGCGGATTAGCCGCCTGTTTTTTCCGCCTGTTTTTCCACTTTTACCACAGACACAGACCAACACGGACAAAAGCAAGGATTCGGAACAACAGGTCCGCGAGGTCCGTGGTTAAAAATTCTTTACCACGGACCACACGGACCATCACGGACAAAAGCAAAGATTTGAAACAACAGGTCCGTGTTTGTCCTAGGCAATGTGCTCTGCGCATTGCCAGAGGTCCGTGGTTAAATTCGGAATTCCTGCCCCGGCCCGGAGCGCTTACGGCCTTACTCGTAGGTATCCAGGCTTTGCATGGTCTGGATACGGTCGTCCAGAGCGTCGGTACCCCCGATAAGGGCGATTCCTTCCCGGGCGGGATCAAATCTGGAATCCAGGGCCAGGGCTTCTTCCCAATAGGATTTGGCGTCCTGGTAGTTGCCCTGGGCATAGGCGTCCAGCCCGGAAAGGTACAGGGAATCCACCTTGTTCCGGGTTTCCTGCCTGCCCTGATCCCCGAAATTAAAGCGGATCCCCAGGCTGATCCTGTTAAGGGGGGTTATCTGGGTTAAAAGATCCAGGGAATAATTCATATCCAGGGCTATTTTCCCCAGATTGACGGCGCTTCCTATGGTAACCCGGTAGCCGCCGTAGCGGCCCAAAAGGCCCGCCCGCATGGAAAGAAATTCGGTAATATCCACGTTAAGCCCCGCCGCCCAGTAGGGTTTTTCCGACAGGGAAATATCCTGCATGTTCATGGGGAGGGTAAAATCAAAATCCAGGGTCAGAGGCCGGATGGGCTTGTAGGCCAGGGCCGCGGTCATCGAAGTGGGCAGGGGTTCCCCCTTGGCCGGGGGCCCCAGATTGCGGACTACCAGGGCTACGGAAGTGTTTTTATCCCTGGCGGTGTAGAACTTAAACAGGTTAAACCGGGTCAGGGCGCCCAGGTCCACCATGGCCATGACCGCGGACTGGGACAGTCCCGACCCGGAAATAACCTGGCCCGAATTGTTCCCCTGGTCGTCGGTGTCCGAATAATCGGGCATAAACCGGGCGGCCCCCTTGATGTTGGCCCCGACGGAAACCCCGGAAAAGTAGTACCCCGCCAAAAAATTGTAGGACACGTTCAGGGTCGCCACCATTTCGGAATAGTACCCCTTGGAGACCCGCTCGCCGTACATATTGTACTCGGAAAAGGGAGTGTACAGCCATTTGATACCCGCCCCATACCCCAGGTCCTTAAAGCGGGAGGCAAAAACGATGGATTCCACCTTGGTATCGGCTATCCAGTTATTGTGAAACACCCCCAGTTCGGTAAAGGCAAGCATCGAGGACCCCGCGGGGTTCCACTCGATAAAAGTTAAATCGTCGGCCAGGGCGGTAAAGGCGGTTCCCATCCCTTCGGCCCGTCCCCCCATGGGAACCAGCAGGACCGGGAAAGAGGTAAGCCCCGCGTTATCGTCCGCCTTGTAGATGCTGGAGACGGAGCCGTACGCGTCCTCGTTAAAATCCAGCCCGGCGGCGGAAAGGACGGCGAGGAAAAACATCCATGACACGACAAGTTGTTTCTTCATACTCTATAATTATATATATCGGAACTCCAATTGTTTCCTATCACATTATTTATTATAGTGTTATAGTTGGTCAACCGATAGTTAAAATAAGGTACCGTTTTATGTTGAAAAACCGCCCCGGAAGGCGGAAACACCCCTGGCTGTCCGGTCCGGGGTACTGGCTCCGCCTGGCAGCTGTTGTCCTTTCTCTTGCAGCCGCCGTTCCCGCCCTTTACGGGAGAGGACAGCAGGACGACGCGTTATCCAGGGTGGACGACCTGATTGCGGCCAAACGGTACAACGAGGCCCTGGGTATCTTAAGCGACTACGCCAGGCAGAATCCCAAAAATTTTGACAGCGCCCAGTCCCGGATCAAGCAGATCATGCGGACCAAGGATGAGTATAACCTCACCGCCCAGCAACTTCTCTCCGAAATGGAAAAGGAAACGCCGGATACCGAGCTGATCCTTGCCCTGACCAATCACCTCTACGAACTGGACCCCCAGCGTATTACCGAAACCCAGGAGGTTATCGCCCGGATCCGGGAAGCGGCCCTGTTCAGGTCCAACCAGCGGCGGCTGGACCGGATCCTTACCCAGGGGCAGGCCCTGATTGCCCGGGGAGAGTATGCCGAGGCCCTCCGGACCTATACCGGGGGGCTGGACATATACCAGGCCGAATTCTTTACCGGGGGCTACGGGGCGGCCATGGAAAACCGGGCCCGGCAGGGCATTGCCGGCCTGACCGGTAATATCGCCCTCTTCGGTTCCGTATCCGCTTCCCTGCTGGATGCGGTGGAGGCTCTGGGGGCCCTGGAAAACCAGGGCATAGAATCCCAGAATCTGACCGTCTACCGGAACGCCTATAACCGGGTGGGGGCGGAAATAGACCGGCTGACGGATCTGCGGAACAGTTATGCCGGAACCGCTTCGGCGTTCCGGGAGGACCTGGACCAGGTCCGGTCCGCCAATCCCGAGGGGGGGGACAGAAATTTCCTTGCCTTTGCGGCCCGGCTGATGGACGGTCGCAGCGACGACCCGGAAGACGGCATGCTGGGGATCTTTGACGCCGTGTGGAACCGGGCGGTTCCCCGGGCCAGGGATCTTCTGGATGCCAAGTCGGGTTCGGTGTATACCGCCGTTTTGGACGAGGCCCAGGCCCGGAATTATGGCAGAATAGGAAGCCGGGGGGAAGTTCTTGCGGGGTACGCCTCTTTTCCGGTGGATCTGGAAACCCGCTGGGCCCGTTATGATACCAGTTCCCCCAAACCGGCGATCTTTGGCGAGGCCGTTCCCGCGGGAGAGGAGGGGAAGTACCTGAAATTCCGGGCCCTGGCGGGAACCGCCGGGTATCTGCGGACCCTGGGACAGCTGGGAGTCCGGTTTGACGCGGTGGAGCAGCGGGATACGGTGGCCCTCTGGAGAAACGGGGGAAATCCCGATGAGCTTATCCGGGCGGAGCAGTCCAATACCGTCCAGCTCCGCCAGATTCGGCAGGAAGCCCAGAGTCTGGTGGACGTCATCCGGCGGGAAACCGGGGAATATCAGACCCTGGACGACAGGTATCCCGATTCGGGGGCGGTGGAGTATATTAACGGAGTCAGCGGCATTGCCGCGGATTTTGTAAACGGTATCAGAATACAGGAAGATGATTCGGCGGTCCGGCGCTTTACCATTGCCAACGGCGTGATTGAGGATCAGGTCCGGCAGCGGGAAACCGAATTTCAGCAGGGTTTTACCCTGGTGGAAGGAACCATGCGGGGGGACTATCTGGCCCGGCGTCCCGCGGAAGCCGCGGAACTGCTTACCCGGATGGACGGGATGGTTGAGACAAACCGCCAAACCCTGCAGGGCCTCCTGAACCAGTATACCGCGGAACCCCCCGAAGTCCAGTCCGCCGGCCAGGTCCAGTCCCTGCGGAGCGAAGCCCAGGCCCTGCAGACCCGCCTGGAAGGCCTCCGTTCCCGGGGCCGGACCCTGGCCGCCGCCGCCCAGTCCCAGGCGGCCCAGGCGGAAGCCCTGCGGGCCGAAGGCGGCAGGGCTTTTACCTCGGCCCAGGCGGCGATCAGCCAGGAAGATTTTGACGCCGCCGAAAACCGGCTGGATCAGGCGATACTCGCCTATGACCGGTCCCTGGAACTGGAGGACGACGAAGCCGCCAGGAACCAGCGGAATACCGCAATTCCCCTCCTGTCGGCGGAAATAGCCCAGCGTTTGAATGAGGCGGTTCTCCGGGACGTGGAGACCCTGATAACCCAGATAAGCGACGCCTATTTCAGGGGCGATTTTGATCAGGCGGAAAACCTCGTAACCCGGGCGCTCAACCGCTGGCGGAGAACCCAAACGGTGGATAACCCCGAAATAGCGTACTGGCGGCGGATGATTCAAGTGGGCCAGCGTTCGACCCGGACCATCCTGCCCACCGCTCCCCTCTACGCGGAGATGAGCCAGCTTTTAAGCGAAGCCCAGAAAAACTATGAGGAAGGGCGGGAACTGATTGGTCCTTCCCGCGGCGAGGGGATAAGGAAGCTGGAACAGGCCCGGCAGAATATCCAGAAAGTCAAGCTGGTATATCCCATGAACGAGGAAGCGGGGCTGCTGGATCTGCGGATAGACCAGGTGTCGGATCCCCCGGGTTTTGCGAGAACCTTTGAAACAAAGGTCAACACCGCCGTTGCCGGATGCCGGCAGCGGAGCATCCAGGCCTATTCGGATCTGCTCAACCTCTTCAAAATTAACCCCGGCTATCCGAACAGGACGGCGATTGTCTACCAGGCGGAAATTGACGTGGGGATGCGCCCGAGGCCGCCCAGCGAAGAACAGCTGGCCCGGTCCCGGGAATTGACCGCCGCCGCGGGGTCTATTGTCGCCTCCGGGAATATGGCCAGGATGGAAGAGGCCCGGGGCTACTTACGGGAGGCAATCGAGCTTAATCCCGGCAACCAGGAAGCAAAAAACCTCTTTAACCGGGCTTCCACCCTTATCGTAGTGGCGGCTCTTAGGTTTGATCCCGAATCACAGCAGCTCTTTAACCAGGCTTCCCAGCTGATAGCCCAGCAGAACGGCGTGGCGGCGCTGCAGCTTATCAACCAGATATACGCCCGTAATTCCCAGTACCGCCTGATGCGGCAGATGATCACCATAGAACAGAGGGCCCGGTCCCTGTTATGAGACGCCCCGGTTTTGTTTTTCTGGCCGTCCTGTGCCTTTTCCGCGCGGGAACCGCCCTGGTGGAAGCCCAGGACCTCTACTGGGAAGATCCCGCGCCTTTTTCCTCCCGGAGCGGGAGTTTTCCCGTATCGGACTACAACGGTTCCCTTTCGGTGGTGGCCTGGCAGGAAACCACTCCCTCGGCGGAGGGCGGCGGCGTTATAGACATAAGCCTGGCGGTGAAACAGGGCAGGGCCGGCTGGATCGCCCGGAACCAGGTGGCAAGCTATACCTATGCCGGTTCGGAACCGGCTATTCTAAGCGTCACCATCGACACCAGGGGCAGGATCCTTATTGCCGCGGCCGCTTCGGCCATGGAAACGGATATCCTTATCTCGTCGGATCTGGGGGAGAGTTTTGAACGCCGCCAGCTGGAAATGGGATCCGAAACTTCCGTAGCCCCCAGGATCGTAACCCGTTCCGACGGGGGCTACCTGCTCTTTGTTACCCGGGGCCGGGACCAGAACCTGACCCTGTACTATGCCCGTTCCGACGACGGAATGTTCTGGTCTTCCTTTCAGCCCTTTATCACCGAACAGGGCAGGACCTTTAATTTTCTTCCCTCCCATACAAGCTACAACGGCCGGGAATACGTGGTTTACCAGTCCCAGGTTGTCTCCGCCGATGATATGTCCTTCCAGCTTTTTATAAAATCCTCGGGGGATAACGGCAGAAGCTGGTCTCCTTCTACCCGGATAACCAGTTTCCGGGATCCCGTGGTGGAGGGTTCGGGGCCGGAACAGTTTGACAACCAGCGGCCCCATCTGTCGGTTCAGCAGCACCAGCTTTTTGTGGTGTGGGAACGCCGGTACCGGAACCAGGCGCCCCAGATTTACGGAACCTATTTAAGCAACGACGGTTCCGTTACGGGAGTGCAGGACAGGATTAACGCTGACGACGCGTACTGTAATAACCCCGTCGCCTTTGAGTTAAAGGGAACTACCTCGGTCATCTGGTTTGACAACAGCCAGGGAACAAACCGCATTATGCTTGCCTCCCGGAATAGCCTTGGCCGCTGGGACCGGGCGGCGGACCTTTCCCGGGGAGCGGGAGGGGAAGCGTCCTTTGGCCGGCCGGTTCTTTCCGGGGACAATCTGGCGGTTTTCTGGCAAAGTTCCCGGCAGAACCAGAACCGTATCTATTCCCTGGCGCCGGATACCGCCGTCGCCAGGCCCCAGATCCTGGCCCGGAATTTTACCCCCGGCGGCAGAACAAGAAACAGTACCGCGATCATAGGCTGGAGCCCCCCCAGGGCCGGCGCCGCTATCCGGGGCTATGCCTGGTCCTGGAGCCGCCGGGCCGGCGAAGAACCGCCCCGGCAGATTATGAGCGCCGGGCCCATAACAGCCCTGGAGCAGAACGCCGACGAAGACGGAACCTGGTATTTTTCCCTGATTGCCCAGGATTATACCGGCAGCTGGTCGGATCCGGTGAGCGTTTCCTTTATCCGGGATACCACCGCGCCTCCCGCGGCCCAGATCATCACCCCCGAAATAGATGACGCCGGGTACCTTGTTTCCAACACCTTTGTTATGCGCTGGAACACTCCCCCGGCTTCGGACATTGCCGGGTATACCTGGAATTTGCAGTACCTGGGTCCCGCTTCGACCCTGCCGGGCGGCGGCGCCGTCCTGAACGCCGCCGCGGCGGAACGTTTTACCGGCATTCCCCAGCCTCCCCGGGCGATCCTGGGCCCCGGCACATCCGCCTCGTATACCAACGAAGACAACGGACTGTGGGTTTTTACCGTGGCCGCGGTGGACGAAGTGGGAAACATCGGCATCCCCAGCCGGTACTTCTTTAAAACCAATAAATATATTGCTTCTACCTACGTGACCTATGCCGACGCGGCGCGGAATGAAGATGGGTATCTGTCCATGCGGATCCTGGGCCGGGGATTTGCCGAAGGCGGCCGGGTTACCCGGATCATCCTGGATCAGGACGGCGCGGAGCCCTATGACCGGGAATACCGCCTGGATCGGGACGATTACCGGGTGTCCGCCGATACCGAAATTACCGGCCTTGTGGTGACGGATATTCCGCCGGGAACGTACCGTATCCTGGTAGAACATCCCCTCCGGGGCCTCTACATGTCCCCGCCGCTTTTAACGGTGGACAGGACCGGCACCGTCAAATTCGGCGATTACAGCCAGGCCTGGCATCCCTCCTGGAGTCTGCGCCGGGAGGGGTCCTTTGTTGTGCTGGATACCCCGATCCTCGTCCTGGCGGCGGTTCTGGTATTCTGCGCCCTGGGATTGTTCGCGTCGGCCAGGGGAATCAGCAATGTGGTGGCCGAAAGCGCGGCGATCCGGCTGGAAACCATTGCCCTTATCACAGGAGATATTATGCCCTCTGAAAAGAAACAACGGATGACCAGAATCAAACGGAGGGGCGGAGGTCTCCGCCTCAAGATGGCTTCCTTTACCATAGCCCTGGTAGCTCTGGTGGTAATCATGATCGCTTCGCCCCTCTACGTTATGATGGGGCGTACCCAGGAAGCAACCCTGCTCCAGGGCCTTTATGATCGTTCCAATGTACTCCTGGAAGGGATCGCTTCCAGCGCCCGGGCCTACATGCCCGGCAGCAACTACCTGGAATTGGGATACCTTCCCGCCCAGTCTTCGGTTATTCCCGAGGCGGATTATGTCACCCTCACCGGCTACGGTTCGGAGAACACGGTGTTTTCCGGCTATGTCCTGGCTACCAATGATCAGAATATCGCCTCCAAAATAGATACGCCGGAGCTGCAGGTCGGCGTTTCCCGGCTGGAAGATCCCCTGGCGGCCCGGACGGAAGACATCGGCAGGGAACTGAACGCCCAGGCCCAGGCCCAGGTGGGGGAACTCTCGGCCGGCATTACCGCCCTGAACAGGGAAGCGGTGAATCTGCTGGACATCGCCAATCCCAGCGTCGAACAAACCCGGCGGATCACCGACATAGCCATTACCACCCAGTCCCTCCAGATCAGGGTAAACGAAGCGTTAAGCGAAATAAGCCGGGAAATCGGCTCCGAACCGGAGTTTTCCACCCGGTCCCTGAAGGAAAATACCGCCGACACCTACCTCTTCTTTAAGCCCGTCCTCTACCGCCAGGCCGGGGACGATGTTTTTTACCGGGGCCTTATCCGGCTGGAGGTAACCATTGATTCGATTGTCCGCCAGATCCGAGCCGGCCAGAGGTCCCTGCTCCAGGTTATTCTTCTTATCGCCCTGGCGGCCATCGCCATCGGAACTATCGGAGCCCTGATTCTCTCCACCCTTATCATCAGGCCTATTATCAAACTGGTAGGCCATGTGGAACGGATTCGGGATACGGAAGACAAATCCAAGCTTGAAGGGGTCGAAATTGAAATCAAAAGCAAAGACGAAATCGCCGTCCTGGGGAACACCATCAATGACATGACCCACGGCCTTGTCAAGGCGGCCATAGCGGCGTCGGATCTTTCCCTGGGGAAGGAGATACAGAAAAAGTTTATCCCCCTGGAATTAAACCGGGAAGGAGACAAGCTTACCAGCGGCTACAAGGATACCAAAAACGTTGAATTCTTCGGCTACTATGAAGGAGCCAAGGGCGTGTCGGGGGATTACTTTGATTACCAGGATCTGGACGGCCGGTACTTTGCCATCATCAAGTGTGACGTGGCCGGCAAGGGCATTCCCGCGGCCCTGATCATGATCCAGGTAGCTACCATGTTTATCAACTTTTTCAGGCGCTGGAAACCTACGGAAAAGAGCCTGCATATCGAAGATCTGGTGTACCAGATCAACGACTTCCTGGAAACCCTGGGCTTTAAGGGCCGGTTTGCGGCCTTTACCCTGGTGCTCTTTGATTCGCAGACCGGCCTGGCCCGGTTCTGTAACGCCGGCGACAATATTGTCCACTGGTTCGACGCGTCGGAGGGCAGGATTAAAACCGTTACCCTCCGGGAGACTCCCGCGACCGGGGTGCTTCCCAACTTCCTGGTAGAATCCAAAGGGGGCTACTCGGTACAGACCCTTACCCTGGACCGGGGCGACATCCTCTTTCTCTATACCGACGGTATTGAAGAGGCTAAGCGCCGGTTCAGGGACGCGGAGTTTACGGAAATAACCTGTGAAGAGGGTGAAAAGGATACCCCCCACGCGACCCATACCGTAGGCCAGGGAGACGAAGAAATGGGAGCGGACAGGGTGTTCGACATTATCAACGCGGTCATGAACAGGCAGACCTACACCCTTCACAAGTACCATAATCCCGAAGGGGACAGCAGCGATCTTAAATTCGACTTTTCCACCTGCGCCGGCAAAGTGGAAGAGACGATCATGGCCATGGTATCGGTGGAGAAAATGTTCCGGATGTACAAAAACCCCCGGGCCACCGAAGATAACCGGGTGCTGGTGGACAAGAAAGTGGACGAATTCCTTAAGCGGCATTTCCTCCAGTACCGGAGCTATTGCCTTGACACCCGGGAAAATCCCGGAAACGGCGCCTATATGTATTATACTCATGTCCAGGAGGACGATCAGTACGACGATCTGACCATCCTGGGAGTTCACAGAAAAT
>JAISDG010000064.1 GCA_031265015.1 Spirochaetaceae bacterium
TGGTTGCCGCTGATCTTCGCGCCCGCGCCCATCTCGAAGTCCCCGGCGGCCACATACACCCCGCCGCCGTTGCTGGTGGCGGTGTTCTTTTCGCCGGTGGTACTGCCGCCGATGGTTCCTCCGTTCATGGTAAAGGTCTTGCCGCTTGAGTTAAAATACACCCCGCCGCCGCTGCCGGCGCTGTTGCCTTTGATTGCCGCCGTACTCCCGGACATGGCGAAGGTTCCGCCGTTGTACACATACACCCCGCCGCCGCTGCCGGTGGTGGTGGTATTGCCTTCGCCCGAGGCAGCGCCGCCAATGGTTCCCCCGTTCATGGTAAAGGAGGCCCCGGAGCCGCTCACATACACCCCGCCGCCGCTGCCGGCGCTGTTGCCTTTGATTGCCGCCGTACTCCCGGACATGATAAAGGTCCCGCCGGCGGACACATACACCCCGCCGCCGGAGCCGCCGATGACGGCACTGTTCTTTTCGGCCGGGTTACTGCCGCCGATGGTTCCCCCGGTCATGGTAAAGGAGGCCCCGGAGCCGCTCACATACACTCCGCCGCCGCTGCCGGCGCTGTTGCCTTTGATTGCCGCCGTACTCCCGGACATGGTAAAGGTCCCGCCGGCGGACACATACACCCCGCCGCCGGCGGCGCCGCCGCTAACGGCGGTGTTGCCTTCCCCCGTGTTACTGCCGCCGATGGTTCCCCCCTTCATGGTAAAGACCCCGCCGGTGTACACATACACCCCGCCGCCGAGGCCGCCGGTGTTGCCCCTGATGGCCCCGCCGGTCATCGTAAAGGTCCCGCCGGCGTCCACATACACTCCGGAGGCGTCCCCTCCGGTCAGGGTAAGGCCCCCGGCCAGGGTCACATCGACGTTGTGTGTATAGAGAGCTCTTGGTGAAGTGCCGGCGTTCAGTTTGTTATAGTTGTCGTCGGCGGTTTTCCCCGCCAGGGTAACGGGGGGGCAGCCGGCGTACAGGGCGCTGTCTTCAATGTTGAACAGGGCGGGGCTTGGCGCGCCCGTGTTGATGGTTCCGCTCACCAGGATCCGGGCGGGGCCGGCGGCGGCCGTGCCCCTGCCCGGCCAGGCGCTGTCCGTGTAGGCGGTTTTTATAGCGCCCAGGGCCTTGTCCATCGTGGCGTAGGGGTTATCCGCGGTCCCGTCGCCGGTGATATCGCTCCCCGTCTGGGCCACGTACAGGGTCAGGTGGTAGTTGGAGCCGCCGCTTCCGCCGCCGTTGTTTTCGCCGCCCTCCTTGTTCTTGTACAGGGGGGCCACCGCCTCTTTCATCCAGGGGTTCTCGCACCCCCCCAAGCCCAGGACCGCCAGAATACCAAGAAAGGGCAAAATCTTTAGATTTTGCCCAAGCACTATCTTTAGATTATAGCCCTTCATTCGTTCCCTCCTGGGCCGTCTGCGCACATCCCCTTCCCCGGGAAAAAGGCGTTTTTTGGGCAAATTTTTTTAAGCCAAGATGACGGTGAGTATATGAGAGAGAGAGAGAGAGAGCAAAAACCGTGCCAGGTTCAGGGTTAAAACGCCTGAACCTGGCAAATTCAGGGATATTTTTCAGTACTTTGGCAGTTTCTGTACCCATCCTCAGCATGGATGTATGGTACGCCATAGCAGAGACAGCTGTCAACTCCTCAAAATCCGCCATCCTTGGCGGATTTTGAGCACACAGCGGCATCCATGCCGCCCCTTTGGGCACCGGCGTTTAAACGTCTGACCCGGGCGTTTAAACGTCTGACCCGGGCGTTTAAACGTCTGACCCGGGCGTTTAAACGCCTGACCCGGGCGGCTTAACGCCTGGCCCGGGCGTTAAAAAGTCCGCCTGCGGCGGGATTGGAAAAACCGGCGGAACACCGTATGATAAGCCCATGGGAGAGGAACCCAACGGTACTCCGGGATTTCTAAAAACCGGGCCCGAATCCGCGCCGGAATCAAAGTTCCGCAGGGCGGCCAAATTTTTTATCCTTATCGGGAGTACCGAGGCGGCGAATATTCTGTCCCGGCTGCCCCCGGATCAGGTGGAGGCGGTTTCCAGGGAAATCGCCCTGGTCCGGCACGTCGGGGCGGAAGAAGGCCGGGCCGTGCTGGAGGAATTCGGCCCCCTGTTGTCGGCTTCCGGCGGAGGGCCGGAAAGCGCCGCGGGGGGCATAGAGGCCGCCCGGCGGCTCCTCTATGCCGCCTTTGGCCCGGACAAGGGGGAACAGTTCCTGACCAGGGCCGTTCCCCGGGCAAAGCCGAATCCCTTTGACTTTCTGGAAGATTTTTCCGGGCCCGAGCTGGCCCTGCTTTTTAGGGAAGAATCCCCCCAGGCGGCGGCCCTGGTTTTTTCCCGGCTCCCCCCAAAACTGTCCGCCGGCGCCCTGGCTTCCATTACCGGCGAAAAAAGGCTGGAAATCGTCCGGCGTATCGCCAAACAGTCCCCGGTTCCCCCGGAAGTGCTGAACCAGGTTGCCGGGGCGCTCCGGGAAAAGGCCCGGCATATCGGCAAAACCGGCGAGCTCAGCTTTGACGGCATGGAAGCCCTGGCGGCGATCCTTAAATCTTCCGGCGGGGACTTTGGGGACAGGATCCTGACCGAACTGGAAACCGGCGATCCCGAACTGGGCAAAGCCCTTAAAGACAGGGTCTATACCCTGTCGGATCTGCTGGAAGCGGAGGATCGGCCCCTGCAAAAAAAGCTGGCCGGCATGAAGGACAAGGACATCATCCTGCTGCTCAAGGCCCGGACGGGGAGCGGGGAAACCGCCGCGTTCCGGGAAAAGATCCTGGCCAATCTGTCCCGGGCCCGGCGGGAAGAAATCCTGGAAGAAGAAAGTATTGTGGGGGCGGTTCCCCGGAAAGAGGTAGAAGCGGCGGCGGCGGAATTCCTGGGGTGGTTCAGGCAAAGCCGGGAAACGGGGAGCATCACCATGATGGACGACGACCTGATCGTCTAGGCTTATATGAGCTGAATGAACCTCCCCGCCCTGAAGGCTAAACTTGACCCACGGATTAAGATGTGATTATATATCATTCAGAATTCTTAACCGCAAAGGCGAAGTCGAACCTTCGGTTCGCGGCGAAGAAGGATAGCATGAAGTAATGTTCTTTTCTTTCCTTAATGCGCCTTATTCGCCTTCGTGGTAAAAATTCTTCCAAAATGATGTGGTTATATATTTTTCAGAATTCTTAACCGCAAAGGCGAAGTCGAACCTTCGGTTCGCGGCGAAGAAGGATATACAATGATTACTCAAGAACAGGAAAAATTAGCAAAAAAAGTATTGGATTGTGCCTATGAAGTTCATTCCAGCCTGGGACCGGGCTTGCTGGAGAGTACTTATCAGACTTGTTTGCAGTATGAACTAAAACAACAGGGTATTTTTGCGGAATGTGAAAAAGTAGTACCGGTCTTATACAAAGGATGTACAATAGATTGCGGATATCGTATTGATATGGTAGTTGAACGCGGCCAGTTAATTATTGAGAACAAGTCGGTGAAAGCATTAAAAGACATCCATTTGGCACAGATACTTACCTATATGAGGCTTTCAAGAATTACTTTGGGCTTTTTATTGAATTTTAACGTAAGGCATTTAAAAGAAGGTATACAACGAGTAATCTTAAATGACTGATACTCTTCTTCGCCTTTTTCGCCTTTGCGGTGAAATTCTCCTCGTGGGGGTCTACTACCCCCACTGCGAATAACGGAGTAAGAGTAGGAGTATATGATGAAAAAAGGCGACACCATCCACGGATTCGAGGTTCTTGAGACGCCGGACCTGGACGAGCTTAAGGCCCGGGGCATTTGGGCGCGCCACCGTTCAGGGGCCGAGGTTTTCCATGTCCTGAACGATGATCCGGAAAACCTCTTCGGCTTTGCCTTTGCCACCGCCCCGGAGGATTCTTCCGGCGCCGCCCATATCCTGGAACACTCGGTACTCTGCGGATCGGAACGGTATCCCCTGAAGGACGCTTTTCTGGTCCTGGCCCAGGGGAGCCTGCAAACCTTCCTGAACGCCTGGACCTTCCCCGACAAAACCGTGTATCCCGCAAGCTCGGTCAACGAGAAGGACTACTTTAACCTGATGGCGGTCTATGCCGATGCGGTATTCCGCCCCCTGCTTTCGGAGTGGACCTTTATGCAGGAAGGGTGGCGGCTGGCGCCGGGCAAAACCGGCCTTGAGTATACCGGGGTGGTGTACAACGAAATGAAGGGCGCCTATTCGTCCATGGACACCTACGCGGGCCTCTGGTCGGTTAAGGGAGTTATGCCCGGCACGCCCTACGCGTTTGAATCCGGGGGCGATCCCGACTGCATTCCTTCCCTAAGCTGGGAAGCGCTCAGGGAATTTCACCGTACCCGGTATGTCCCGGCCAACTGCAAAATTTTTCTGGCGGGAAACATCGGCACGGAAAAGCAGTTTGCGTTTCTGGACGGCTGCCTGGCTGGCCTGCCGCCGGGCCGCTCCGCGCCGCCCATACCCGCAACGGAACGGTGGCGGGCCCCCAAAAAGTTCCGTATCCCCTGTCCCGGCGGCGGCCAGGACGAAAACAAAAACCAGGCCCTGCTTTCCTGGCTTTGTTCCAGCAGCACCGATCCCCGGGAAATAACCGCCATGGCATGCCTGGCGGAAATACTGCTGGGCCATGACGGTTCCCCCCTGACCCGGGCCCTTATCGACTCGGGAATCGGGGAGGATCTGTCCCCCGCCGCCGGGCTCGAAGGCGAACTGCGGGAAACGGTGTTTTCCGCGGGATTACGGGGCATCGGGAATAACGGCGATCCGGAAACGGCCTACCGCCGGATGGAAGACCTGATTCTGGGAGAGCTGCGGCGGCTGGTCAAAGAAGGCATACCAAAAGAAGAGATCGACGCGGCCCTTTTGTCCATAGAATTTTCCCACCGGGAGATCAAGCGCTCCCACGGCCCCTATTCGCTGGTATGGATGCGCCGGACCCTGCGGGGCTGGCTCTACGGACAACGGCCCTGGGAGGCCCTGCTCTTTGTGCCGGAGTTTGCCAAACTCAAGGAACGGCTGAACTTCGGAAAGGACGGCGCCTATACCCGCTGCTTTGAATCCCTTATTGAAAAGTACCTGCTCAACAATCCCCACCATGCCCTGATTGCCATTGAAGGAAAAGCGGACTACCTTCCCCAAAAGGAAGCGGAGCGCTCCCGGGGGCTTGCGGAAAAAGCCCGGTCCTTAAGCAAAACGGAAAAAAAACTGCTGGCGGAAAAGGCGGCAAAACTTGAAAAGATCCAGGGGGAGGGTGAAAGCAGGGCCGCGCTGGAAACCATACCCCATCTTTCCCGGCACGATCTGGTCCCGGAAATAGAACAGGTTCCCTCGGAACTCACCTTTCTTTCCGCCGCGGACATTCCCTGCATGGTTCATCCCCTGTTTACCAACGGTATCAGTTACGCGGATCTGGCCTTTCCCGTAGACGTGCTGCCCCCGGAGGATTACCCCTGGCTGCCCTTTTTTGCCAGGGCGGTGGTGTCCGTGGGGCTTCCCGGCATGGATTACGGAGAAGTGTCGGGCTTGCTTGCCCGGACCGCGGGGGGCTTTTATGCCCTGCTGGAAACCGGTTCCGTGGCGCCGGATCCTGCCGGCCCCTCGCCCTCCGGCCTCCCGGAGTCCGCGGATCCGGCGGAGCTGCCGGCTTCACTGAAAGCCCGGGACTGGATCATCTACCGGATCAAGGCCCTGGATGAAAAGTTCGGCAGCTCCCTGGATTTGGCCAAAAGGCTTATCGCCGAAGCGGATTTTTCCGATCTCCGGCGGCTCCGGGATCTGGCGGTGGAAATGAAAAACGACAACGACTCCAGTCTGGCGGCGTCCGGCCACAGTTATGCGTCGGGCCGGTCGGGTAAATTCTTTTCCCGTTCCAGGGCGATAGACGAACTGTGGAACGGCCTGGATCAGATTCCCTTTGCCCATACCCTGGCCTCCATGGACATGGGGGAACTTCGGGACCGGATGCTGTCCATCCGGAACGCTTTGCTCAAGGCCGGCCTGGCGGTCAATATTACCGCTTCCCCGGAAGCCCTGGCCGGAGCCCGGCGGGGGGCGGAAATTTTCGGCGGCCTGGGCGCTCCCCGGCCGCCCCATCCCCTGGGCCGTGAAAAAGAGCGGTTTTTTTCCCTGCTGTCGCAGAATCCCGATCCGGTTCCGGAAGTGTATGCTTCGCCGTCCCTGCAAATCGGCTTTGCCGCCATGTCCCTGCCGGCCGTTCCCTACGGTTCCCCGGAACAGGCCGCGGAACTGGCCCTTTCGCACGAGTTGTCCACCGGCGCTCTCTGGGAATCAATCAGGATGATGGGGGGAGCCTACGGTGCGTTTGCCCATCCCGATAACCTGGAAGGGGTTTTTTCCCTGGCTACCTACAGAGACCCGGATCCCCTCCGTTCTCTGGGGGCGTTCCCGCCGATCCTGAAAAAACGGGGCTCCGAAACCATTGATGAAGACAGCCTGGAAAAGATCATTATCGGCGCCTTTGCCAGGGAAACCCGGCCCCGGACTCCGGCGGACAAGGGGTTCTCCGAATTTCTCCGCCGCCTGTACGGTATCAGGCAAAGCCACCGCCTGTCCCGCCTTACGGCCCTGGTAGGCCTTAAGGCGGAGGAAACCGGAGCGGCGGCCCGGCGTCTTGCCGGGGCGGCGGAACAAACCGCCGCGACGAAGGTGGTAATTACCGGGCCCGGGCAGGCGGAAAAGGCGGCAAAAAAGCTGGGAACAGCGGTAAAAACCCTGCCGGTTTAACGCCGTATACCGGCCGCTTGTTTCGACCCCCGGGGGGGATGGTTCGATTTTACAAAAAAGCGATTTTACAAACTTGACCGGGGGTCAGAAATGTTATATATTTTAAATATCTGATAGGCGATTTAGCGTATGGCTCTTCGGAGCGCTATCAGCGGCCTCCCAGGTTTCTTCACCTCCTTTTCCTGGGGGGCTTTTTTTATGGCGTTCGGGATACGGCAGTAGTGCTGTATTCCTGCCGGCCCAAGCCCGGCATTCCAGCTATACCAGTTTCCCCTTCCGTTCTATGACGAGTGCCGAGCCGTCCGCCATATGCGCGGTGATGGTGGGTTCCTTTACCAGTCCGTCCAGATGGATAAGCGCCGGCGCGTCGCTGTCGTAATTGTGGCCCACCGCAAAATGGCAGGTCTCGAAGGCTTTTTCATCTTCCAGCATGCCTCCGGTAATCCGGGCCTTGGGATTAAGGCCGATGCCAAGTTCGCCTATGTTCCGGGCGTTCCGCCGGTATACTTCCCCCTGGCCTTCGGGGAGCCGGCCGGCTTTTTCGTAGTCCACGGCGTCCTTTTCCGCCATGGTCACCGTTTCCAGCAGCGCTCCGGCTTCCCCGCCGCCGGAAATATCCGTTACATAGCCGCCTTGGACCCGGCAGCGTATCGGCTCCCTGATGATGATGTCTCCCCGGTGGAGGCTGATGGAGCCGTCAAACACGATCGTGCCCTCGGCGGTACCATTTTCCGGGCTGATAAAGCTTTCCCCCGCGGGCAGGTTTCCGCCCCTGCCCGGCAGGGAAAAATCGCCGTCGTCGGCTTTGGCTTCCCGGCCCTTAAGGCCCAGGGTAAGGTCCGTCCCCCCCGGGGCGGTGACATGAACCGATTCGGCCGCGGTAAGGACGGCGTTGATTGCGGCGCAGCGCCGGCCCAGTTCCGCATAATCGATAGGCACGGTACGGCCAAAGGATTCCAGGGTCGTGCTGGGAGACCAGAAAGAACGGCAGCTTTTTTCTCCGTACAGCTGCAGGTGAAAGATGTGATCGTATTCGGTCCCTTCGTATTGGTAGGGCGCGGCAATGCCCCGCCTGTCCTTGCCGAGTTTTTCCGCGCTGACCGAAATCACCACCTGGGGCTTTGCCTGGAAAGCGGCAATCACCGCGGGTTCGGCAAAATCAAACTGGGTTTTAACCGGCTGGAACACCAGCGCCGGAGCGGCTCCCCGGTCCAGGACGGCGTTGTACAATGCCCGGGAAATGGTTTCCACATCCTGACGGGGATTGGTGATAATAAGAACCTGTTCGCCCTGCTGTACCTTTAACACACCGCCAATGGCAATGCGGGCCGCTTCTTCGATTGAATCCATACTGTATGCTTATCACAAAAAGGGAAACAACGAAAGGTCTTGCCCCGGGGCTTTCCGGCTGTCCATAATGAAAACCATGAACCTAATCCTTTTTGAGGAAGCCGAAACATTCCGGCCGCTGCCCCTGGGGGATGAACGGGCAGTCCATCTGATCAAGGTACTGCGCAAACAGCCGGGGGAGCGCTTTCACGCGGGGATCCTGGGCGGCAGGCTGGGGACCGGGGATATTACCCGCATAAGTTCCGGGGGGATAGAATTTACCCTTTCCCTGACGGAAGCTCCGCCCCCCCGGACGCCCCTGCGCCTGCTGGTGGGCTTTCCCCGGCCCATCCAGTTACGGCGGCTGCTTCGGGACTGCGCCAGCCTGGGACTTGCCGCGGTGGATTTGGCGGGAACCGAGCTGGGCGAGAAAAGCTACCGCCGCACGAAACTGCTGGATGACGGCGGCGCCCGGGCATCTCTGATCGAAGGGGCCGTCCAGGCCCGGGATACCCGGCTCCCGGACCTTGCCGTGTATCCCGGTATGGCCTCCTGGCTTGAAGCGCGGCCCTGGACCGCAAAGGGGCCTCCCGGGCCCGCTGCCGCCGGGCAAGCCGCAGCGCGTACCGCCGTTCAGCCGGGGGAAAAGGCAGCGGGCTTAGGCCCGGCGGAACCGTTTTCCGGGCTTCTTACGGCCGCGGACAATGTCCGGCCCGGCGGAACTTTTACCGGCCTTGGGCCGGTAAAAGGCCCGGCGGTGCTGGCGGTGGGGCCGGAACGGGGCTGGAGCGACCGGGAGCGGACCATGCTGGAAGCGGCGGGATTTGCGCGGCTTTCCATCGGACGCCGGGCCCTCCGGACCGAGACGGCCTGTACCGCTGCGGCGATTCTCCTGATGGGGAAAATGGGCCTGCTGGACTGATTATACTTTTTTAACCGCGAACCTCATTAACGGGTAAAGCCCAAGCTTCACGGACGGAAGCAATATAGCATGGCGGGCAGGGGGTTATTTGATGATTTCCCGGCTAATCACCCGGTAGGCGTCCCGGATTTTTATAAACATTTCGCTTCGTTTTTTCCGCTCCGTATCGTCCAGGCCTGACTGATTATCCGGGTGGAACTTCAGGGCAAGCCGGCGGAACGTACTTTTTACTTCGTGATAGGAAACGCCCTTTGAAATTCCCAGCACCGTCCAGGGATCCTCCTCCGGATTTTCCAAAGGCGGGGCCTGATAGCTGGGATCAAGATACTGCCGTATATAAAAGGCTTCCTGCAGGGCTTCCCTGCCCATGGCCATGGAAGTCAATTCCGACCCCAGCAGGGCCAAATCACCTTCACTGCGGCGGCGGGCCGCCAGGCTTTCTGTTAAAAGGTCGGGATTGAGTACGGAAAGCCGGGTAAAAGCCAGGCGGCAGAAGGATTCCGCCAGGGAGCCGATTTTTTTCCCCTGGGGAAAGACCGAAACGGCTCCCCCGGCGATACGGGCCGCCGCCGCGTCATCTCCCAGTACTTTTGGGGAGGCCCTGAATATGATGTACACCCCCAGGGCGCAGAACGCGGCTAATCCCGGCTCCCCTTCGTCAAAGGAAGAAGGGCCGGGGTTTTCAAAATATTTAAGCACCACCTTATCGTTTTCAAACTGGGCCCAGAGAGCGCCCACAAAATACCCCAGTACAATACCCGTTATCATCCCCGGAATACCCAGAAAGTATCCTCCTGCCGCAAAAAGAAAAACAAAAAACAGCGTATATTTTTGAGGTTTTAGCTTAAATTTCATAATTTCCCCGTTATCCGTGCTGCGCCGCAAGCAGTACCAGCGCCAGTATAAAACATACTGCCGCGCCCGCCGTAAGCCAAAGTATCGCCGCAGACAAGCTGCAATACAGGGAAAGCCAGACCGCCAGGCTGTCAAGGACATTCCGGTACAACATGACCGCCCCGTAAAAAACCAGGGGAAGGATTCCCAGCATGGGTACGTATACATACCGGGGCTTTTTTTGGGTACGGTAACGCCAGCCCAGAATCAGCGCCAGCACCGCCATGGGAAGGAAAAACACGGGATCCGCCAACAGGCGCAGAATCCCGGCCTTAAAGGTTTCGCCGGCATACCCGTAATTGCCAAAGCTTTTTTCCGCGGTAAAGAGTTCCTGCAGGGTTAAACCTACGGTTCCCCGCTTCATTTTTGAAAGCAGGAGAAAATCATCATAGTCAAGGCCCAGCACGATCTGGGACGAACCGGAGACCGGGTCCGGATCGCCTTCGGCCCAGACCGGATCCCATTGCTGTTCCCTGTTGGTCCTGTCCAGAGTCCGCAGCAGCAAAGCTACCCGATTAACGGAATTACCCTCCCCATCCATGGCTATAACGGGTATCAGTTTGGCATAATCGGCAGTGACCCGAAAACGGAGATTTCCCTGCGGATCGGCGGCAAGCGCTTCCCCTCCCCAGGCATACGAATAATCCGGCAGGGAGGCCAGGGAAGCAAAGCGCAGAACAATACGGCCGCCGTCCTGGCCGGGCAGGGAAAAAACCGGCCCGGCCAGGATGTTACCGATGGCCAGATCCAGCTCGTCAATAAAAAAGGCCGTATTGGCAACGCCGTTTTTGCTTTCCTCCAGATATTTGGCTACATCCGGATCATCCGGAGTCAGAGCGGCAAGTTCCTGGAAAGTATAGAAGGCGCTGATCCAGTCTCCGGCAACTTTGGCTTCGTAGCCGTCCCGTTTCATGCGGTACAGGATATACCGTTCTTTTTCCTGGGCATTGGGTTCCAGGGCAGCAATTTTTTCCCAGGCCCGGGAAGCCAGGGCCGCCGCGGCGCTGCTTTCCGCGTTTCCCGGCCGGGCAAGCCGCTGGGCCAGGGTGGCAAGCCAGTGGGCATCGTAGTACCGTTCCCGGGAGAACGCTTCTTCCGCCAGTTGTAGGGCATCGGCGGCATTAACCGGATCCCCCGGTATGCCAAGCCAGACGGGAACTTCTTCCAAAGCGGCGGGGTCCGCGGCCCGCCTGCTTTCCGCCAGGGACTGGCGGTAAGCTGCCAGCTCGTTGGTAATACCGGCCTTGAGCTTTTCAATTTCTTCGCCGGCGGGCCATATCCGCTCACACAGAGCGATAAACTGGGAAGCTTCCGCCCAATTTTTATCCGCCGCTTTGGATTCGGCCTTTATCTTTGCCTGGCTGTACAGTTCAGCCCGGTTCTGCATGGACAATAAAGCCCCCCGGGACAGGGGAAGGACCAGGAAGAACAGGACCGCATAGAGGATGGCCGCTACGGACGCGGTTATAACCGGCCAGGTAAGGTACTTCAGGAACAGCACGGAAAAACCTTTATTACCTACAAAGGCAGTCCCCGCATATCCCCCCGCGGAATGTTCTTTAAGTCCAAAGGGGATAACCAGGGCGGAAAAAGCCACCGCGGGGAACAAATGGATAAAGGTGATAATTCCGCTAAACGCATGCCAGGGAATAGTAAAACATGCCAGGGGCGCCGGGGAACGGAACAAAAAGCGGTACGCGCAGATGCCGATAAACGCGGCGGCGCTGTACAGGAAAAAAACCGCTAAATGGGCAGTATACCGGTCCTGTTTAGCCATCGGCTCTCCTTCCCCTGGCCAGGTATACCAGCGCGGAATACAGCAGGATCAGGGTTCCCAGAAAGCAAAAGATAAGGGGATTGATCAACGATTCGGGGATAAAATTTCCCCCAATGGCGCTTAACAGCTCATGGATATCCGGCAGGTTCAAAAAAGCTTCCAGCGCCAGGGCCCCGCGGAATACCAGGGCGCCAAAAAAAAGATTAGCCAGGGACCAGAAGCTGATGTTAACCAGGCACCCCAGGGAAAGCAGAAAAAGGGCCAGGGAACCGGCATAGATCCCGTAGGTAAACGGGCCTTCCTTAAACCATGCCGAAAAAACCCTGAAACTCCGGGCAAAATCCGCATCAATGCTTCTGAAAAACCGGCTTTGCGGCCCGGCAAAGGGCAGTTGTACCTGCGGAACCGGGGAATTTGCCTGCCGCTGGTAATACAGGGCCCCGGACTGTCCCCGGGATAACAGTACCCTGGCGCCGTCAGGTTTATACGGATCTTCAAGAAACACTGTTTGGACCGTTCCCTGGGATGAAACAAGCATCAACCCCGGCTTTGCCAGCTTCACGGGAGCTGCTTTTGCCTGTATCCGCATGCCCCCCATTTCGTTCAGGATGTCCAAACCAAAAAAAGCCGCGGCGCTCAACGCAAAAGACAGAACCAGGATAACGGCGCATACCAGGGGATAGACCATGTGCCGCCGGGTGGCGTAACTTAAACTAAGGAGAATCGACAGATAAAAGGCTGCGGGTAAAGCCGCGCCAAATTCGGCCGCTGCCTTGACGGAAAAAGCTTCCCGATTCGGCGGAAAAAGGACAGCCAAACCAACCCATTCCTGCAGTAAACCCAGAATACCGGCTAAAACCAGGATACCGGTAAAGCTTAGGCAGAAAAAAAGTACCAGTTTGGCGAAATTCTTCACTCTTTTAGCCTAACATGCCGTTTCCTGATTCGCAAGACATATCCAATGAACAGAATGTCCACAAGTTTTCCACATAAAAAAAGGAAGTTTGCCAAAAGTAAAATTTAATGCTGATCAAAGGAATCAAGTTTTTTCGCCTGAAGAAGGCCGTTTTTCCGGAGCAATCGATGTAATTCCTTACTGTATAAGGAATTACATACGCATGTCTGTTTTTTCTTTCCACCGTACCGGTATGTTGTATAAAAAGTGATACATCCGGTCCCGAAGGCCCCAGATTGTCAACAACTTATCCACAAAGAAATATCATTCCGGGGCGTTATTCCGGCGGAGAAGCCGGAAGGGCTTTCATCTTTTCCTTTAGATCCGCCAGCAGTATATCCGCAGAGGCATCGGACTTTTCCAATTCCGCAAACCGTTTTTCCAGGCTGCTATTCAAGGACAAATCCGCCAATTCCCTGGCCGCGTCCGCCTGGGCTTCGATTTGGTCTACTTTGCGGGCCATGCGATCAAAGGCTTCAAAGGCGCTCTTGTTCCCCGAAACGCTGGAGATGGTATCCTGGATTTTCTGCTGGGCTTCCGCCCGCTTTGCTCTGGCAATAAGAAGATTTTTCTTCCGCTGGGCTTCCTCTATTTTGTTTTGCAGGTCCCGCAGGGATTCTTTAAGCTGGGTGGTGGAAGCTTTCTGGGCCTCCCACTGTTTTTTGTATTCAAGGCAGCCGTTATCGTATTCCTGCTTGCGCAGCAGGGCTTCTTTGGCTAAATCGTCCTTTCCGGCCTTGACTGCCACCATGGCCTTACGTTCCCATTCTTCGGCCAGGGCGGTCTGGTTAAGGGTTTCCCGTTCCAGCTTTTTTTCGTCCGCGATGGCCAGGGCGACCCCTTTTTTTGCCTCAATCAGCTGTTCATTCATATCAAGGATCAACTGGTTGAGCATTTTTTCAGGGTTCTCGGCCTTGTTTATAAGATCGTTAACATTGGAAGAGATAAGAGTTTTTAGCCGGGAAAACATACCCATACGGCAGACTTAACCCAGGAACACCTGACCCGCGTTGTCAATAGCCAGAATAGTCTTGCACTCGGAGCAACGGAACCGCCCGGGTTTTAAGGCTTTAAGCTTTTTTGAGCAAATGGGGCAGGAGAACACTTTGGGAAACAGCGACACGTTTTCGGACGCGGAGCCACTCCGGAAAAAGTTAATAGAATCGTCCAGATTATCTTTAATGTTAAAAAACTGTGAAAATCCCAGCAACTGGAACACTTCGTATACTTTGGGCTGGATCTCCAGCAAAACCAGATCCCCGCCTCTGGGCTTTACGGATTTAAGGAACGCCGTAAACGAACCAATACCGGTGGATGAGACATAGTTAAGGCCATTGCACGAAAAAATCAGCCGGATAAATCCCGCTTCGATAGCCTTGGCTACCCTCTTCTGAAAATAGTTGGAATTATACGTATCAATGTACCCGACTAGATACAGTACAAGGCAACCCTCCACCTCATTAACTTTTTGAAGCTTTATTTTGAGGCTTTCATCCTTTTCGTCATCAAATCCATTGACTATATCGTTGTTTGTCATAGCCTTCCTTCCATACAAATTCTCCAAAACATTTTTTTATCATTGCAGACACACTAATATTATACTACTTTACAAATTTTGTCAAACCGATACCCCCCCGTCCAGGGGAAGTACCGCGCCATTTACTACAGGGTTTTCCAAAAGATTTAAAGCCATGGCGGCTATATCTTCCGGGGATAAGCCCTTTCCGCCGGGGTTTTTTCCCCGGTGATACGTTTGCTCTTTTTCCCCCGTATATTCCGTATCGGTTAGGCCGGGACATACCACATTGCAGGTAACTCCGGCGTTTCCGGCGCTTTTTGCCGCCGATTTAGCCAACACTCCCAGGGCCGTCTTTGCCGCCGAATATGCTGCGGTAGTAGAAAACCCCCGGATCGTTTCCGTATTGGTACCGCCGAAGAGCAAAATCCGGCCCCATCCCCTTATAATCATATCGCCGATCAACGCGGAAATCAGGATTCCGGGAAAAACAAAGTTACTTTCCGCCAGAAAATACCACTTTTCAGGCTTTGTTTCCCGCAGCGGGGACCTATGGAAAGGCCCCCAGGCCAAAACAAGGATATCCGGAGCTCCGGTTCCGGACAGTTCGGCGGTTTTTGCCAGGATAGTTTCCGCCGCTTTACTCACCGGGGCCGCAACGGGAAATAAAAACCCCTCTATCCGGGCCCCGGCGGCGGCTTTTCCGCGGGCTTCGGCAAGGGCGCTTTCCAGCCTTTCGGCGGAATGGCCCCCGTGGATGATCAAATCCGCGCCCCGGGCGGCCAGGCCCAGGGCTACGGCCCGTCCTATACCGCCGGTTCCGCCTATGACCAGGGCCCGCCGGCGGGCAAAAATTCCTTCCACAGCTGAAACTGTACCTGAATTTGGGATAAAATAAAATATGCGTTTGGAAGAAATTACCATCGTGCTGGTCCGGCCTTCGGAACCCGGCAATACGGGAGCGGTATGCCGGGCCATGAAAAATATGGGCCTTTCCCGGCTCCGTATTGCCGCTTCGGAACTGCCTTTTGGTCCCGGTTCTCCGGCGGAACTTGAAACACTGCTGGCCCGGGCTGTCCATGCCGGGAATATTTGGGAACAGGCGGAACATTTTAACACCCTGGAAGCGGCCCTGGCGGACTGTACCATATCGGTGGGAACTACCCGGAGACGGGGCCGCCGCCGAAAGTCAAACACCCTCAGCGCCCGGGAACTGGCGGAATTCCTTAAAACCAGGCCGGGCCGGGCAGCGCTGGTTTTCGGCAACGAGCGGACCGGCCTTGAGGGGGAAGAACTGGAGCGGTGTAATCTGGCCTCCCATATCCCCGTAGGCCCCGCCTTTCCGTCGATAAATTTGTCCCACGCGGTTCAGATCTATGCCTACGAACTGTACCAAACCCTGGCCGGGCAGGGCAGCGCCGCCGGGGGTCCCGGCTCCGTACCGGGCCAGTGGGTCCCCATGGCCCGGCCGGAAACAGACGCGCTGGTACACAAAATCTGCGGTACTTTGGCGGGGATGGGATTTTACCGCCACCCCGGCCGGGAAGAACAGGCGCGGTTTTTGCGGGATCTGATTGCCCGGGCGGGCTTAAACCGGAGCGAGGGCCGGTATCTGGAAAACATCATTACCAAGGCGGGAAGGTTATCTTTGAGCGGTATGCCCTGATCCGCGGCTTAACCCAGGTTAAACAGCTTATAGATAAAGAGCAGGAACTTGTAATAGATATAGGGGAAGATCCGGAGGAAACGCCAGGGTTTCTGAAAACAGAAACCTATCCATTCAAAGCCCCTTTCAAAAGCCCTGCGGGAAGGGCGGCGTTTACGTTCCGCAAAAATATCAAAGAGATCGCTGCACCACAGCCGCAGGCCGTTATTCAGCCGGGCGCCGTTTCTGGCTATCCAGCGCTCGCCGCCCTTGACTCCCTTGCCCACCAAAAGAAGGGAAGGGGCGGCTTTTCTGATAGCCTCGAGGATGGTGTGCTCTTCCTGGTGTTTAAAGTTACCCACAAAACGGCCCACGATCCGCAGGCGGGGAAAGGTTTGGCGAAGGTTCTTTTCCGCCCGTTTCAGGCTCCTCATTTTTCCGCCCAAAAGGTAAACGGACAATTCCCGCTTTTCCAGGATGGAAAGCAGATTGATCACAAAATCAAAAGGCATATACCGGTATACTTTTTTCTTTTTTAAAAAACGCGCCCCCCTGACCAGGCTTCTGGCGATGGGGATCACCAGGGTAGACCGCAGGACAAAGGGGCGGTACTCATAGTTATTTCTGGCCCGGAGCAGATCCCAGAGGGAAAGGAGGACCACGTCCTGGCCTTTACCGGTTTTAAGAAGCTCGTAGACAACGTCTTCCAGCTGTTCGGGGGGTACGATATTCAGAGGAACGTTCAGCAGGTTAATCCGCTCAATGCCGGCGGTTTGGTTTATTTCAGCGTCCACCAGGGTCTCTCCAAAAGTATCATCCGGACTGCCGCCGCTCCGTACAGCGCGGCTGTTTCGGTCCTTAAAACCGTGTCTCCCAGCCGCAAAACTTTAAACCCCGCATCAATAAAGCGCTTACATTCCGCCGGGGAAAAGCCCCCTTCGGGACCTACTGCCAGGGCAACCAGGGCCGGTTCCTTACTAAGATACCGGTGAAACCCGCCCTTTTCAAGAGGCCCCGGACCGGGCGCCGGAGGGGGTTCCGTTTGCAGGGGACTTTCATGAAAGAGAAGTCCCAGGGCGGAATTTTCCTTTGAGCGCAGCTGTTCCCAGTAGGCAAACAGTTCCTGTCCGGAAAGCAGGGAATGGATCCGGGTGTCAATACGGGAGCCGCTTTGCTGCCGGGCCTCCCGGATGATACGGCGCCACCGTTCTTCCCTGGGGGGCGTCCCCGGGCCTTGAGGCGCGGGGACAGACCTTTCCCCGGTAAAGGGGACCACTTCGCTGACGCCCCCTTCCGCTGCCTGGCGTACTATCAGGTCCATTTTGGTTCCCTTGGGCAGGGCCTGGAAAATGTACAGAGGCGGAAGGCTTGTTTCGGCGGAACCGGTTTGGAAGCCGGAAGGGGCCGCGGCTTGCGGGCCCGCGGGAACAATCAGTCCCTCCAGGACATGGTCTGTAATGCTGCGGACGGTAACCCGCGCCGTTTTTCCATCGGGCAGCAGCGCCTCAAAGGCGCCGCCGCTTTTCAGGCGGCGGACATGGACCAGGTAATGATAATCTTCACCCCGGATCAGGACGGAACCGTCCCTGCCCGGGGCATCCTGCAGCAGAAACCGCTTCACGAAGCCAGAGGCAGCGTATCGTCCGCTTGTTCCTGCAGCTCCTTAAGGGTTTTGCTGGTTTTCATCAACTGTGTATAGGTTCCGCTGCGGAGTATCCTGACTGCCTCCTGAAGCTGTACATCGTATTCCAGATCATAGACCGGGGCGATCACCGTCCGGTTCTGCTCGTTCCTGATAAGCCGGCGGAGCAAACTCAGATCCAGGCTGTATTGGGCATTGAGTTCCCTGACAAAGGCATCTACCAGAGCGCCGGAAGCCTGGGGGTTTTCCACGACAAACTCAGGGATTTTGTTATCCGCGATAAGCTCGTTCAGTTTTTCCGCGTCCGCGGAGGAAAACTCGGGAAAAAGCACCTCCCTGTCCGGGGGAATGCCGATTTTGTCGATGTTCACATCACTGGGGGTATAGTACCGGGCGGTAGTCAGGCGGAAACCGGCATTGCCCCCCACGGGGAACACTTTCTGTACCGAGCCTTTGCCGAAGGACTTTTCCCCCACCAGGTACGCCCTTCCCCGGTCCTTAAGGGCGCCGGCCACAATTTCCGAAGCGGACGCGGAACCTTTGTTAATCAGAACGACAACCGGTACGTCCTGGGATACCACCGAACGGCGGCGGGCATTGTAGACAAAATTTTCCGCGGGAATCCGGGACTTGGTGGAAACCACCACCCCCCCCTCCAGGAACAGTTCACAGACCCCTACCGCGGAATCCAGGAGGCCGCCGGGATTGTTCCGCAAATCCACCACCAGGGCTTTATAATTACTGTTCTTAAAATCTTCCAGGGCTTCCCTGGTCCGGGTTACCGTCATGGGGGTAAAAGAAATAATCCGCACATAGCCAATGTCGCCGATCATTTCGTGCTTTATCACCGGTACTTCGATAACCGCCCTGGTCAGGGTTACGGGGAATTCAAGGGAAACGCCCCGGCGGATGAGGAGCTTTACCGCGGTATCCGGCGCTCCCCGCAGACGGGCAAGGACCTCGTCCATGGAAAGCACATCCGTGGCTTCACCGTCAATCTTAACGATCAGGTCCCCGGGGTTGATTCCTGCCCGCCAGCCGGGAGTATCTTCAATAGGGCTGGCTACTTCCACAAAAGGAGGGGTTCCGTCGGCTTTGGTTTCCAGGGGCTTGCTGATATAGAGGCCCACTCCGCCAAAGCGGCCGGAGGTGGTATCGTTCAAATCTTCCATTTCCCGCTGGGGAAGGAAAGAGGAATGGGGATCCCCCAGGGACTTAAACATGCCGTCCATGGTTCCCTCAAAAAGCGTTTGAGGGTCCACCTCGTCCACATAATTGCGCTGGATAAAATCAAAGACATTCTGCATGACCGCCGTATAAAGGCGATCCTGGTTTCCCGTACCGGGCAGCAGGTTTTGGGCTCCGGCCCGGGGGACAATAACAAACACCGCTCCCAGAATAATGCCGGAAAGCAGCCAGGGAAGGATGCGAAGGGAAAATCCGCCCTTTTGGGCATTCAATTTATTCATACTCATAGTGTAAACCCCGAAACTCCAGTTTTTCAAGTATTGGCATTGGGGATCGCCGCGTTCAACCTGGCCGCCGTCTGTTCGTTGCTTCGTACCAGCCGTTTGGCCAGCAGTTTGGAAAGGAATATGCCGTAGTGGGGATATTCCCGGATAACGTTGATAAAATTTTTCTGGGTCAAAAGAATCAGTTTGCCCGGACTGGAGGCCCGGACCGTGGCGGATCTGCGCTGGTTCAGCAGAAAGGACATTTCTCCCATAAAAATATCCTGGGGCGAAAGGCTCCCCACCGGTTTGTCATTGTGGATCACATCGTAGGTGCCGGAAGAAATGTAGTACAGGTAATCGCTGGGTTCCCCTTCTTTTAAAACCGTATCGCCCTTTTTTACCGTAACGATCTGTTCGTTGGAAAAACCAATGGGCACTTCGTGTTCCACCGAAACATCGTGCCTGATAATCAGGGCCACCTGGTTACCCTTGGCATTGTACTTAAGTTCGTGGGAAAGACTCGCGGCCATTTTAATCCCCCGGCCATGAAGGCTGTACTGGTCCTGGTTCGCCACTTTTTCAAGATGGGCTTTGACATCAAACCCCTTACCTTCATCATGAATAATAAAAACGGATCGATCCGGCTTAATCTCCCAGAGCAGGGATACTTTTTTTGCCTGGATTTTGGGGTCCTTGCATTTTTCCGCAATTAAATCAACGGGAGAAATGCCTTCGTCCAGGGCTTTGGTTTTTTCATCGTAGGAAATCCCGCAGTTGCCGTGTTCAATGGCGTTCACAATCAGTTCCGCCAAAGCCAGCTGCAGATGCATTTTACTGTCCGGGTTAATAAGTCCCCGCTGGGCCAGGATGGTAGCGCCGATACCGGAATAGAGGGGCACCGCCAGGAGGTCGTTTTCTATGGTAAAACTGCCGGATGCCCCGTCCAGCAGGTTTTTGGTAAATTCCCGCTGAAAGATAATCTGGTAATTCTGCTCAATAATTTGAATATTCTTGACCAGATGGGTCCTGAGCCGGAAATTGTCCAGCAGCGTCAGCACATTGGCGGCTTTGTATTTTTTGAGCAGCTCTTCTTCCTTGTCCTGCTCATGGGAAAAGAGGCCGATAATTCCAAAGTTGAGGATCCACTTATCGTTCTGAATATGGCCGATGATTTCACTTATGTTGATCCCGGGATCCGAAAAGTTGATAATCACCAGTTCCGGAAGGGCATAGTTGAGAAATTCCAGGATTTCGTCTTCCTGGCTCAGAAACAGCAGATCATAATTGTGGCCGGGACTCTCCTGAAAGGCGCATTCTACCCGTTTCCGGATTTCAGGATCCGAATTGATAATACCCAGGATGCTCATGCTTACTCCGTGACAAAAATCTTTCTAATTATCGGCAGTTTCGGGCAAAAGTACCAGCTCCGCCGGCCCTCCGGGCAACAGTTCCACAAGAATGTTCCGTACCTGTTCCGCCGTTACGGACCGGTACAAAGCGGGCCGCCGGGCCAGCCGGGAAAGGGGAACCCCGGTAATAAGGGTAAAATTCGCCAGGTTCCGGGCTATAAAACTGTTATTCTCCATGGATCGCTCAAAAGTCTTTACCAGCGCTTCCCGGGCCCGGCGGAACGTTTCTTCGTCAATGCCCCCCGCCGCCAGAGAAGCCAGCCGCTCCCTCACGGCCCGCCGCAGTTCCGCTTCCCGTCCGGGATCGCAGATAAAGTAGACCCCCAGGGCCAGTTCTCCCCTGGGCATGGGAGTCAGGGCCGCTTCCTCAAAAATCGAGTATACGCCCCCCAGGGCTTCCCGGATTTCATCGGTTAATACGATGTCCAGGTATTCTTTGAGCACCAGGACGGCGGCGTTATCCGCTTCTGTCCAGGACTTGGGAGCGTACCAGCTCATGTAGACAAGGGCCTTTTCTTCCTTTCCCTTGCGGATGATCTGTTCCGCCGTGCCCGGCCGTTTAATGCCCGGATCGGACCAGGAATTCCAGCGGGACCGGGGATTTCCCTCCGTATCGGTATTTGGTATGGAAGCAAGCCAGGTTTCCGCCAGGGAACGAAGATGTTCCCGGTCCCCCAGGCTGCCGGCAAATACCACTACATAATCCGCGGGATTCAGGGCCGTCCGTAAAAAATCCCCGCCGGCGGCGGCGTTAACCGAGTCCAGGTCTTCAACTTCCAGGGACCGGAGCAAAGGATGGCCGCCGGACAAAAACCTGCTAAGTTCCTTAAAAAAGACTGCTTCCGGATTTTCCGCTTCCTGAAGCAGCCTGGTTCTGTACTGATCCACCACCACCTTAAGTCCCGTTTCATCAATCCGGGGAGCGGTAAAGTTGACATACAGCATCCGCAGCAGATATTCCAGGTCCTTTACCGCGGCGGAACCCTGGAAGCCCCGGATGTAGGAATTGGTCCAGAACGACAAGGACACCTGCTTGTCCGAAAGCAGGTCCAGCAGTTCGATCCGGTTTAAGGGGCCCAGCCCGGAAGCGCTTTGTAGTTCCGCAGCCAGTTCCGCCGAAAAATCCGGCCCGGACGCCGGTACTTTATTGTTCTGATCGGACAGCCGGTTGATTGCAGCGTCGACCGTACCGCCCCGGGCCAGGGCATAAAAGCTTAGTTCGTTATTCCTGTTGGCGGTCTCCATCAGGATAACCTGCATACCGTTGCTTAGATTCCAGATTTCCGCCCCGGACTCATCCCGCAGGGCCGAAACAATGCGCTGCGGCGCCGGGGTTTCGTCCACCAGGGCCCGGCGGACCTGCTGTTCCCGGGGGGGCGCCACTTCGGCGACCCGGCTTTCCCGGACCATGGCAAACACCGCGTCACGGCCGGGAAGAACCGGCGTTTCCGCTTCCGGGGCGGTTACCAGCACCGTTACATCATTATCGGCAAAATAGGAACGCAGGGCGGCGTTTACCGTATTCCGGGTAATACCCGGCAGCAGGGCGTTTGCCGCCTTTAATTTCCAGGCCGCGTCCAGAACAAAATGATCGTTAAGAAAACCGCCGCTTAATTCGTAGACGTGATCTTCCGATTCCAGCCGGTCCTGTTCCGCCGCCAGCCGTTCCAGCTCGGAAAGCAGCGCCCCCTTGGCCCGGTCCAGTTCCGCGGCGGTAAAGCCGTAGCGGACAAGCCGCTCCTTTTCCTCAAGCAGCGCCCGGAGGGTATCGGCCGATCGGCCCGTTTTGGCCATGGCGGCCATGATGTAATACCGGGATTCCCGGCCGCAGCGGTTGTCCCAGGCCCCGGCGTTTACAAAGGGGTTGTCTTCCCGGGATACCGCTTCTTCGGCACGGAAATCAATCATGATCGCTGACAGATAATCAATCAGCCATTCCCGGTAACCCCGCAAGGTTTGTTCCGGGGCCTGGGGGCTGCGCTTATAGTAAAGATATACGACAGAGTTGGGTATCTCCGGATCGGTAACGATTTCTGCGGTAAGCGATCCGCTTTGGGGACCGGGCAGTTCGTAATAGGGCCGGTCCAGGGCATCCCGGGACGGCGCGGTAAACCGGAAAGCCAGTTCCCGCTCCAGTACAGCCCCGTCAAAGTCCCCCACCAGGATCACCGCCATATTGTCCGGCCGGTACCAGGTTTGGTAAAAATTCTTCAGCTGATCCGGGGTAACGGTCTGGATAATGTCCGGAAGCCCGATGGGAAGCCGTTCCGCGTACCGGGAATCCCGAAAAATCACCGGTATAATCTTTCGCTGAACCCGTTCCTGGGCTCCCAGCCGGGAGCGGTATTCTTCCATAATGATGGACCGTTCCTTGTCTACATCCGCGGGATTAAAGGTTACGGTCCAGGTCCAGTCATCCAGGATGGCCAGGGCTTTTTCGGGTATCCGCTTAACGCCTCCGGCGTTTTCCACCGGCGTTTCGATGCCATAGACCGTTTCATCGTAGCTGGTATAGGCGTTCACCTCCGGGCCAAAGCGCATGCCCAGGGAACGAAGATAGTTGACCAGGTCGGCCCCGGGAAAACGGGCGGTGCCGCTAAAGGCCATGTGTTCCACAAAGTGAGCCAGCCCTTGTTCATCGTCCTTTTCCAATACCGAACCGGCATTTACCGCCAGGGTAAGGTAGGCCCGGTCCGCGGGAAGGGAGTTTTCCAGAATATAGTACCGGAGCCCGTTGGGAAGCCGCCCGGTCCGCAGGGCCGTTTTGGCCGGCAGGGGATCGTCCGGCAGCCCCAGGCCGCCATATACAGCCTTGACGGGGGGAATAAAAAGAGAATTTTGGCCTGAAGCCCGGGGACCGGGGCAAAAAAACAGGGCGATAAACGCCGCAAAAAGAGAAAAATACTGTTTGTTTTTATTAAAAATCATGGTTTAAGTATACTCAAAAAGAGGATTTATATGATATACTATTTTCATACTGGAGGCACACATGAGACTTTTAACCAGGTCTGATTTTGACGGTCTTGCTTGCGGCGCCCTGCTTGAGTATCTGGGAGTTATTGATGAATATAAATTTGTTCATCCCAAGGATATCCAGGACGGTCTGGTAGAAGCAACATCCAACGATATACTAGCCAATATCCCCTATGTCAAGGGCTGCAAACTCTGGTTCGATCACCATTACAGCGAGTCGGAACGGCTGGGAAAAGACGTCTACTTTGAGGGTGTTTCCCGGGTTGCTCCCAGCTGCGCCAGGGTTATTTATGATTATTACGGCGGCGATGAAAAACTAGGCCGTTTCAAGACCATGATGAAATACGTAGACAGGGTTGATTCCGGGGAGTTAAGTTCCGAAGAAATACTCCATCCCACAGGATGGATACTGCTTGGGTTTATTATGGATCCCAGAACCGGCCTGGGGCGTTTCCGGAATTTTACCATCAGCAATTATGATCTTATGAAGCTTTTGGCAAAGGCCTGCATCGATAAGCCCATAGAAGAAATTCTTGCCATGAACGACGTCAAGGAACGGATAGAAGTGTACGTTGAACAGGCCGAAGCTTTTAAGGAAATGGTCCAGCGGTACGCCAAAACGGACGGTCAGGCCGTTATCGTTGACCTGCGGGGGGTGGAAAAAATCCACGCGGGCAACCGTTTCCTGATCTATACCCTGTTTCCCAAACAAAATGTCTCTATCTGGATAGTGGACGGCAGGAACAAGCAAAACGTAGCAATCACCGTGGGGTACAGCATCACCAACCGCAGCGCCACCGTGAATGTGGGCAGCCTCCTCCTTAAGTACGGCGGGGGCGGCCATACCCAGGTAGGTACCTGTCAGGCGGACTATGCCGACGCAGACCGGGTTATCGGGGAAATTATCGCGGCGATAAAATAAACCTCCGAAGGCCTTAAAGGGCGGGCAGTAAACCCGCAGACGGAATAATTAGCGTTTGCTAATGGAAAAAACATGTTGGAAAGGATTTTTATGAAAGAAAATGCAGAATTACGGGCAATGGCAAGAAGCCAGCTAAAGGGAGCGTGGCTTGAGGCGGTTGGATTGATTCTCGTTTACTGGATCATAATGGGCGTTTCTTCGCTGGTTATGGTTGGACTCCTGGTTTTGGGAGGTCCTTTAACGCTGGGGTTATCGGGATATTTCCTGAAAAAACCCCGTGGTGAAGCCGGGAAACTTGAAAATTTGTTTGACGGCTTTAAACAATTTGGTTCAAGCTTTCTGTTGAATTTACTTCAGGGCATTTTCATTGTGCTCTGGTCTTGTTTATTGATAATACCCGGGATTGTAAAAATCTTTAGTTACTCTATGGCATTTTACATTTTGAAAGATAATCCCGATATTGGATCGTTAGAAGCAATTACCCAAAGCCGAAAAATGATGGCTGGATACAAGTGGAAACTTTTCTGCCTTTATTTTAGTTTCATTGGCTGGACTTTACTGTGCTGCCTTTCATTTGGAATTGGCTTTTTGTGGCTTGTTCCGTATATAGCGACGAGCAACGCAAACTTTTATGAAGAATTGAAAAAGCAAAGTCCCATAGCGGCGGTTGCTGCGTAAATCAGGAGGTTGTCCCAAAAACTGAAGTTTTGGGACAGCTTTCCGGCTATGTGAAATGCCTCATTTTAAAATGTTACCGAAAAGGCTATGTGAAATGTTGTTGCATGCCGCCGTTTTGTGATACACTTCCCTCCTATGGACATAAATTTTTACTCCCTGGGCGCGGCGGAAGAAGTTACCGGTTCGAAGCATGTCTTTGAAGTAGACGGCAAAAGTTATCTGGTAGACTGTGGAGCCTTTCAGGGTTCCCGGGCGGAGGCGGACCGGAAAAACCGGGAATTCGGCATTGCCGGCGACCGCATTGAAGGGGTTCTTATAACCCACGGCCACTTTGATCATTGCGGCATGCTCCCCCTGCTGCCTAAAAACGGCTACCGGGGGAATATGTACGCCACTCCCGCGACCAGGGATATTTCCAGTCTGGTGATGATGGATTCCGCCAATATCCAGGCCAGGGACGCCGAGTACCTTCGCAAACAGGCCCGGAAAAGGGGAGAAAAATTTACCTGGGAACCCCTGTACACCGAAAAGGACGCCATTGAAGCCACGGGACAGATCATGGGCATTTCCTACCACCGGCCTTTTTATCTGGGCGACGGCGTCCAGTGCGAATTTTTTGACGCGGGGCATATTCTAGGCTCCGCCATGGCCTATGTGACGGTTAAAAAAGACGGCAAAGAAACGCGGATACTTTTTTCGGGCGATCTGGGCCGCAGGGGCAAACCCATTATCCGGGACCCGGATACTGCCGGGCCGGCGCCGGACTACCTGGTCATCGAGAGTACCTACGGCGACCGCCGGCACGACAAAACCGGCGACGCCCTTAAAAAGCTGGCGGAGATTGTTCAGCGGGCGGTAAAGAATCAGGGGAAAATTATCATCCCTTCTTTTGCCATAGAACGGACTCAGGAGCTGGTGTATTACTTCCACCTGCTGGTGGATAACGGAGAAATCCCGGCAATCCCCATGTACGTGGATTCTCCCATGGCGACTAACGCCACGACAATTTTCCAGGTTCACCCCGAATGTTACGACGACGATATTCACGAAGCCTTTATCCGGCACCATAAAAATCCCTTTGGCTTTAACAGCCTTCACTTTACCACCAGCGTGGAAGAATCCAAGGCTCTGAATAACCTGCAGGGACCCGCGGTAATTATCAGTGCGGACGGCATGTGCGAGGCGGGGCGGATTCAGCATCATCTGGCAAACAATATCGGCAACCCCGCGACTACCATACTCCTGGTGGGGTTTATGGCGCAGAATACCCTGGGCCGGAGGATTCAGAACCGGGAAGATGAAGTAAAGATCCACGGCATGCGGTTTAAACGCAAAGCCCGGGTGGAAGACATCAACGCCTTCAGTGCCCATGCCGATTATGCCGAGGCGGACGAATGGATTGGCTCGCTGGACACGTCCAGGCTTAAAAAGATCTTTCTCGTCCACGGCGAACCAAAGGCCCAGACGGCGTTCAAACAGTACCTGAAAGACAGGGACCGGCCCGAACCGGTGATCGTCAGATATGGGGAAACCTACAATCTGGCGTGACAGGAGGCTAATGTATGGCATTGCCAAAAGTGTATATCGGGTTACCGGTACAAGAAGCCGGGCTGGAAATCCTGCGGGGGAAAGTTGATTTTAAAATATGGGAGAAAGAGGAAGCCCCGCCCCGGGATGAGCTGCTCGCGGATCTGAAAGATGTAGAAGGCTTACTCTCGGGACTGCCGGTAAAAGCGGACGCGGAACTTTTTAACGCCGCCCCGAAACTCAAAGTGGTCAGCAACTATGCGGTGGGTTATGACAATATTGATGTGGCGGAAGCAACCAAACGGGGCATCTGCGTGACCAACACCCCGGAAGTTCTGACCCCGGCCACCGCGGATTTAACATTCGCCCTTATCCTGGCTTCCGCCCGCCGGATCATCGAAGCAAACGCCTTTTTACGTTCCGGCGGCTGGAAAGTCTGGGCCCCCGAATTACTGGTGGGCCGGGAAGTTGCGGGAAGCGTCATCGGGAT
>JAISDG010000156.1 GCA_031265015.1 Spirochaetaceae bacterium
GCCGAAAGGGTGGTCAGCGCCCGGTTTTTAACGATGACCGGCTCCCCGCCGGGGAGCTGTTTTTCCAGCATCGACAGCGCGCCGGTAACGGCGCCGCTGTTTTCGCCTATGACAAAGACAGCCCTGCCGGGGTCTAAAAGTTCCGCCAGATCCCGCCGTTCCAGGGCCAGGCGGAAGAGTTCCTTCCGCCGTTCCACGATAATAAGGAGTCCCCCGGGCCCCAGGCTTTTTGCCAAGGCGCAGGCGGCGTACCCCAGGCCGAACCCCAGGACGATAAAGGTTTTCTGGCCGGTTTCGGCCAGGGCCGCCTCCGCCTGCCTCCGCCCCTCCCGGGCCGGATCCCGCCGGGAATGGATAAGGATACCGATTATACCGGTATCCCGGATACCGGCTTCAGCGGTATCCAGGATTCCGGTTGTGCCGTCCGTCTGGTTTCCGGCTGCCGGGTTTCCGGTATATACCAGGACGGGATCCCCGGAGGCCGCGGTTTCCACCCGGAAGCCGGCGGGCGCGCCGGATGGCTCGCCAGACAGCGCATCGTCTTTACCGGCGTACAGATCCGCCAGACCGGGATACCCGCTACGGAGCAGGGCCATGTTTTGTTTCAGGAAGGATTCCGCGCCGCTCATTCCAGATACAGGGTAATGGTCATGCCGCTTTGGAAGGGGGAAAGCGGCGGCGGGGTCTGGCGGACTACCCAGCCTTCGCCCCGGATATCCAGGCGAAGGTCGTCCCGCAGAAGCAGGGGCGCCAGATCCCGTTTGGAAACACCGGTAAAGTCGGGGATCGTGTCTTTTATGGTCAGGATCCCGCTCAAGGGGATAGTTACTTCGCCGGTATGGGTTATCTGGGGATTCCTTCCCCGGGGAATCCCCAGGTAGTCGATCAGGGCCTCGGCGGTCTCCCGGATTGCCGGCGCGGCGGTCCGGCTGCCGAAGTAATAATTTCCCATGGGCTTAACGATAACCATGTACAGAACCAGGGAAGGATTTTCCGCGGGCAGCAGGGCAAGGCAGCTGGCGATATAATCGGTTTCCGAGTAGCTTCCCGTTTCCGGGTCGATCATCTGGGCGGTGCCGGTTTTGACTGCCAGGGCTATGTCCTTAATCCGGGCGAATTTGCCGATTCCCAAATCCTGGGTCCCCTCTTCCATGTAGGTCCGCATGTTCCGGGCGGTTTCGGCGCTAATGATCCGCCGGGGCTGGGAAACCCGGTATTCCCGGACCGTTTCGCCGCTGCCGGATACAATCCGGGACACGAACCGGGGCGGCATCAGCATGCCGTCATTTGCCACCGCGGTGGAAGCCTGGAGCACCTGGAGGGCGGAAACGCCGATTTCCTGGCCCATGGCGATGGTGGGCTTGGACCGTTCCGACCAGTTGTTTACCGGGCGCAGATATCCCGGGGTTTCCCCGGGATTTCCCGCGCCGGTTCTCTCTCCAAAACCGAAGCTGGTCAGGGCCTTGTAAAAGGGAGCGGCTCCTATCCGGTCCGAAGCATAGGCCGCGCCGGCATTACATGAATAAACGATGATGTCGGAGGCGGTAACGTTTCCGTGGGCCCGCAGGCATCTTATGGTAATCCGGTCACCCCGGGTATACTGGCCGTTACAGACAAAGACCGTCTCCGGGGTAATGGCCTCCGAATCCAGCAGGGCGGAAATAGAAAAAACCTTAAAAACCGAACCCGGTTCATAGGCCCAGATGGCGGTCCTGTCCATTCGTGATATTTCATCGGAAAGCCGGATATCGTTGGGATCGAAGGCGGGCAGGGACGCGGCCCCCAGGATATCCCCGGTCCGGGGATCCATGGCCATCAGCATAACCGCCTCGGCTTTGTTTTCCTCCAGGGCGCGGCCGGCAATGTCCTCCAGGATGTACTGCACGTTGGTATCGATGGTCAGGACCACCTGGTTTCCGTTTTTTCCATCCTTCGGGGCCAGTTCGGCGTCAAAGGAGTATTCGATTCCCGCCAGCCCCGCGTTGCTGCTTCCCGTAAAGCCGATTAACTGGGCGGCCAGATTTTTTTCCGGATAGATCCTTCCCATAACCGGTTCTATGCTGATCCCTCCCAGTTTCCCCTGGGCCTTCAGGGCGTTTATCCGCTGGAGTACCGACTGGTCCGCCTGCTTTTTCAGGTACAGGAAATCGCTGGAAGCTGTTTCAATGGTCCCCCGGATGTCCTCCGCGGGCAGTTCCAGGACGGGGCCCAGGTCCGCGGCCAGAGCTTCGATATCCCCGATATCCGGCCGCCAGGCGGTGATATTTCCCAGCCGGGTCTGGAGGGCCAGGATACGGCCGTTACGGTCCAGAATCGCTCCCCGTTCGGCGTTCGACACGGGGGAGGGCAGGAATTCCGGCCCCCGGGGGTTACTCATAATCACGAAGTAACGGATAAGAAGGGCCAGCGCGGAAAAGCCCAGGATCAGGAACACAAAAAAGAAACGCCGGTTTAACTGCTTTGGATCGGGGGTAAAACTCATTTAACTGCCACTACTTTTCCCAAAATGTGATCCACCGGAATAAGGCCGTAGGAACGGGAATCAAAGGATTCCAGGTCGTTATCTCCCCGGGCAAAAAAAGCGCCCTCGTTCACATAAAAACAGCGCTTCACCGCCCGCTCCCCCAGGGGGGTATAAAACACCACCATGTCCCCCGATCGGGGTACGGACCAGCGCAGCAGGTACACGTCCAGCAGGGGAACGCGGAATCCGTAGGCCGCCTTGTTGACCACCAGCACCGATCCGGGCTGAAGGGTGGGAAGCATGGATCTGCCCTGGGTGATCATAAGATCGGCGACAAACAGTTTAAAAAACAGGACGGCAATAAAGGCCAAAAGGACGGGTTTAAGCACCTTTTGGTTCGCGGGCGGGTCCATACCTTCCATATATCGGCAAGTATAATGATTAGCTTCGATTATGTCGATAAAAACCTATCATGAAGGATATTATTGCCGCCCAGCAGATACAGCGCCGGGGTTCTTCCCTGTTGTCCTCCGCGGTCCAGTTCCGCGTTCTGGCGGATAATTCCTTTATCAACGATCAGCACCCCCTTCCGGTCAGGCGGAAAAAACGCCTTCCGCAGACCCCGGGTTTTTTTCAGCAGTTCCGGCAGCCCGGGGAAAAGCCCGCCCCGCGGAAACCGCCGGCCCGGTCCCCTGCGCCTAAAGCGGCGGCGCCGAATACGGCGGTGCCAAAAGTGGCGGTATCTAAAACGGCGGCGCCGAATACGGCGGCGGGCGGAAACGCGGGGGCGGAGCGCCCCTCCGGCGCGGCGCGGCCGTCCCGGAAAGCGCTGTTTGGCGGCGCTTTCCTCCTGGTGGCAGCCTGCCTGATATACGCGGCGGGAATGAACTATATTCCCGACCCGGATCCCCCCGAGGACACCCTCTTCAGAGAAGGCCTGGCCGCCGGTCCCTTCGGGGCGGACCGGGCGGAACTTTCCCCCGAAGGGGACGCCATACCCCTGGATCTGACGGAAACCTTCGCCTGGCAGGAATATACGGTCCGGTCCGGGGATTCGGTGGAGGCCATTTCCCGGCGCTTCGGCCTTTCCCTGGACGCAGTCATCGCCTCCAACGAACTGCGTAATGTCCGGCGGGAACTCCGGGCAGGCCAGAAAATCCGTATCCCCAATATGGACGGCATACCCTATACGGTCAAAAAAGGAGACAGCTATACAAAAATAGCCGCCGCTTTTGAAGTGCCCCTGGAAGCCGTGCTTGACGCCAATGATATTCAGAACGGCGCCATTAACGCCGGAACGGTCCTGTTCATCCCCGGGGCCAGGATGGATAAAAACGCCCTCCGCCAGGCTTTGGGGGAACTCTTTATCTATCCCCTCAGCGGCAGGATGTCTTCGCCCTTTGGCTGGAGGAGGGATCCCTTTACCGGAACCAGAAGCTACCACGCGGGGCTGGATCTTTCCGCCCGGATGGGAACCCCGGTTAAGGCCGCGGCGGACGGAAGGGTTTCCGCCACGGGAACCAACGCGGTCTACGGCAATTTTATCATCCTCTCCCATTCCGGTGATTACCAGACCATGTATGCCCATTTAAGCAAGATTCTGGTCAAGGGCGGCTCTTACGTTAACCAGGGAACGGAGATAGGCAGGGTAGGGAGTACCGGCAGAAGTACGGGTCCGCATCTTCACTTTTCGGTATACAAGAACAAACGGGCCATAAACCCCCTTGAAGTCCTTAACAAATGATGCTAAAATGAAGTGTATGCCGTAATGCGGCATAACGGAGGAACCATGCGCAAACTTGTTTTGATTCTTATCGCTTTTTTTGCGGTGGTTACGTTTATCAGGGTTTTTGCCGCGACGGCCGCCGATGCGGCCCTTTCCAGCGTCGAATTTCATGAAACCGATTAACCAAAACGGTCAGGCCGGCGATTCCGCGCTGACAGGCCCCGCGGGGGAGCCGGATTCCCGGGTTCCCTCGCCGTCCGGCGGGTTTTCTTTCGAAAACATGCTGGATGAAATCTGCGAGCGCCTCCAGGATACCCGGTATCAGTATTCCCTCCGGCGCATCCGGAAAATGGAAGAGGCCCTTGACGATCTGGAACGGGAACTGGATGGATTTCTTGAAACTCCGGGGAAGGGATGAAGAGACGGTTTACGGCCTGTGTCCTTCTGTTCCTTCTGCTTTCCGCCGCCTCCGGTAAAATCCGTTTTTCCGGATTGGATCTTTCGGAAGACAACAGGCTTCTCCTCAAGGCCGATTCTTCCGGCGGCGGCGCGGAACCCCAGGGGACGCTGATCTGCGCGGTTCCGGCGGCCCGTTCCGTAACCCAGCTTACGGCCTTCCCGGAAAGCATGGAACTTCTGGAAGAGGGGAAAACCCTTTTAATCCGTAATGCCTTTGGAAGCCAGCGTATTTCCACAAACGGGGGCCTTCCCCGATCCTTTCCCGGGTTTCCTTCCTTTACCGGCGGATCCGGCGCCGGCAGCAGGGTGGAAAGCACCGCCCCGTCCCCCGACGGCAGATGGCTCCTCTATGTGGAGCCTGTCAGTCACGCCAAGGGAACGCTGACCCTGCTGGACGGCAGTTCGGGCAAAAAAATATCCGTATCGCCGGAGACGGAACGGCCCGGCCGCTTCTTTCCCGCCCTGTGGAGCGCCGATTCCCGGGGCTTTATCTATGCCAAAGGAGGGCGGCTTTACTTCTATACCGTTACGACCCGGTCCGCTCCGCCGGATGAGCGGTACCGCCTGGTGGGAGAGGGCGCGATCAATTCAATTTACTGGGGAAGCGGGAGCAGTTTTTATTATCTTAAAGGGTCCGCGGTATACCGGGTTCGCAGTGACGAACTCTTTGCCCGGACCCTGTACCGGGGATTTCTTGATCCCGGTACGATAGCGGGTAAAATTCCCTTTGAGTTTGATCCGAATTTTGACCGGTTCTGGATAGCCCCCGACGGCCTGTCCCTGCTGCTCTGTAAGGAGGGGCGGAACCTGTTTTACTATCCCCTGGGCATTGACGAGGACACGGAAACGGATTATACGGTCCTTCCCTATGTTATGACTTCCCGGTCCAGCGCCAGGATCAACGTGCTGTGGTCCGGCGGCATCGTCACGGTGTTGATCAGCGCTCCCGCCGCCGGTACTTCCGGCGCCGCTTCTATTGCCTACAGGCTTACGACAACCCTTTCCGGCGCCGGTTCCTTTGAAATGCTGCAAAGCCCCCCCTCGATTTTCGCGGAGCTTTCCCCCGACGGCAGCAGGGCGGTCTTTTGGGGAAAATCGGGACTTTGGATTTACGACTACCGTTCCTGGAAAGTGGAGGAAACTCCGGTCTCCGGTCCGGTATATTCCTGCATCTGGCTGGGAAATGACGAACTGATTGCCGGCGGGGCCGAGCGGATAGAGCGGATCCGGATACATGCCGGCGGGGCGGAGAGGAAACTCCTCTGCCTTGCCTCGGCGTCCCAATACGGCTTTGAGCAGAATTCCCCCGGGGAAGCAGGGCGGATCATGGCCCTGGCGGGGGATACCTGGTATATGACCGACGGCGCCGCGCCCTGGATTCCCTACCGGACCCCTCGCATACGGGAAGCGTCCCTTGTTTCGGCCCGGTACCGGGTATACCTGGAACGGAACGACGGCGGTTTTTTTGAGAACACTCCGATGGTAAGGAATCTCCTTTCGGTGGGGACCTTTCCCCTGTTTGAACCGGAACCCCCGCCGCCGGCCCGCCGGCCCGTTCCGGGGGGGAACAAAATTCCCGGCCGGCTGCCCCCCCAGCCGGAGTATCTTTTTTCCCACGGAACCCGTGAGGCCAGGGACGTGGCGCTGGCCTTTGACCTGTACGACGATGCCGCCGGTTTAAGTACGGTTCTGGATGTCCTGGACCGTTACGGCATCAGGGCTACCTTTTTCCTTAACGGGGAATTTATCCGCCGTCATCCCCAGGCGGCCCGGGAAATTGCCGGCGCTGGGCATGAAACGGCGTCGATGTTTTTTGCGGTGATGGATCTGTCCGATTCCCGCTATCAGGTAGATACAAATTTTGTGGCCCGGGGGCTTGCGCGGAACGAGGATGAATTTTTTAAGGCCACGGGCGGGGAACTTTCCCTTTTCTGGCACCCCCCGTACTATGCGGTTTCCCGGGAAATAGCCGCCGCCGCCGCGGCCGCGGGGTACCGGACCACGGGGAGGGATATTGACAGCCGCGACTGGATCCGCCCCGATGACGCCAAACGCCTGGGTCTGGAACAGCTTTCCGCGGCGGATTTGATCGACGGCATCATGGACGCCAAAGAGGGGGGGGGCATTATTTCCGTTCGTCTGGGCCTGCTCCCCGGGGGCCGGACGGATTACCTCTTTAACAGCCTGGAAGTACTGCTGGACGCCCTGATTCGGGAAGGCTGCGAGATGCTGCCCGTTTCCACCCTGATGAACAAATCGCTTTAACGCAGGATCCACGTATTGCGTCCAAAATAAAATCTGAGTAAAAAACTGTGCGCCGGTACTTGACTATGTGGCCCCTCATGTGTTTAACTCAGGGCAAGTCGCCTAATGGCGTCGTTTTTCAGGACGGAAGTCATTTAAGGGGGTGTACTGTGTCGCTAATTC
>JAISDG010000197.1 GCA_031265015.1 Spirochaetaceae bacterium
TTCAACTCTGTTCCGGCCCAATCCTTTTGCCTTTCTCAGGGCCGTATCGGCGGCAAAGGTCAGATCCCGTACATTGTCCGCGTGCCGGGGGGCTACAGCAATGCCCATACTGGTCCGGATGTGCAGTTCATCGGTTTCCGAAGATCCCAGCCTGGTAACAATGACCACTTGGTTTGCCACTTTTTCCCGGATCTTTTCAGCTACGGTAACGGCATCCTGTCCCGCCGTATCAGGGAGCAGGACGGCAAACTCGTCTCCCGAAAGCCGGGCGGCAATATCTCCGGGGCGGCCCAGGTGCTTAAGCACCTCCGCCGTGGCAATAATCACCTTGTCCCCCCCCGCGGGCCCGTAACGATCGTTGATGGCATGGACCTTGTCCAGGTCCATCATGATAAGAGACATTTCCCGAACGCCCACGGCGCCGGTTCTAAACCGTTCTTTAATGGTTTCTTCCAAAAAACTCCGGTTATAGAGGCCGGTTAATTCATCGGTAATGGCCCGGCGCCGGGCGGTTTCACCCCACTGAACCAAATCCCGCAGGTGCGTGGAAGACTGGTTAAGCCAGCTGTTCTGGACCGCCCCGATGGAATTGAGCATTTTAATGCCTATCATGGGATGATCAAAAATGATCCGGTAAAAATCTATACCCTGAAGGACCATAAGGTCCGAATCTTCCTTGGCGGTAATGGTGGCCGACCGGGGCTCGTTGGCAATGATCGACATTTCCCCCAGAAAGGCGCCGGGAACAATGTCGAACATCCAGCGCCGGGTTCCGTCGGACTGCTTTTTATGGGCGCTTAAGGAACCGGAAAGGAGGATGAACATATCTTCCCCGTGATCCCCCTCGTTAAAGATCGCTTCCCCCGCGGCAAAATGGCGGCGCTCCATAAACGCGGTAACGGCATTGAATTCCAGGCTGCTCATGGAAGCAAAAAGCGGACAGTTGATCAGCGCCGGATCCTGGATCGGGGGCAGAACGCTCATGGCCCTTCCCTGCGAACAGGCCGGGGACCCGATCTGTATTCGCTTATTTTTCCGCCGCCGCCGTTTTTCCAGGTATCCAGGAGCAGGGCATAGGTTCCCTTAAACAGATCATCCCAGACCTGGCCGTCTTCGGGCCAGATCGAATAGGCGATGGTTCCGGTAAAGGAAAAGGCCGGAATATCCCCCTGGGCGGGAACCGGCTCCAGCGCCTGGATGGAACGGAACAACTCCCTGACCACTTTTTCCGCCAGCACCCGGGGACACTTGTTGATCAAAAGCCCCGTCTCGTTGCTTTTAAAACGCATGGCCCAGCCCCGGCGCAGCCGGCGGGTTAAGGTCCTAAGGATCTTCGCCAGCCGGATCATCGCTTCGTCTCCGGCTTCATGGCCCCGGGAATCTACCAGGATCTTAAACCGGTCCGGCTTTAGCATGATAAGGGTCGTGGGGATTTCCAGGATATGGTTAATTTCATCCGTCAGGTAGGTCTGCTTCCAGAGTCCCGTACCGGGATCCTCATAGGCCCGGCGCTGGAGTTCGTTCACCCAGGAAAGGTTTTCCAGCAGTATGTTCTGGGTGGATTTGATGCGGCTGGTCATCATCACGATGGAATTGAGCAGTATCCGGGAAACAATATAGGGTTCTTCGATAGCAAAATCATCCATGGTCAGGCCCATCGCGGGAAACATGACCAGTACCGATTCTTCCACGGCCTCCGCGACGGCGTCGTATTCCGCCTTGCGGGCAAAGTCAAAATCGCCGATGGTATCCCCCGGGGCGTACTGGGCAAGCTGGTCATCGTCTTCGTCGTCCCGGGGTTTGTAGACCCGGATAGCCCCTTCAAGGAGGATGTAAAAATGTTCCGCCCTCTGGCCTATGGAAAAGAGTTTTGCCTTTTTTCGAAGGTTGATGATGCAGGACCGTTCAACAATATAATCGTAGTCTTTATCAAGAAGGGAGGTAAACAGCTCCGCTTTTTTAATGGGAGCGGGATCCAGCATCTGCTTCAGCGATTGTTCCAACAAATACCCCTTCCAAAGAATAATAGCCTTTTTTGCCCTTTTTTGCTACTGCCTTTGACATTCAAACCGGGAGCTATTTTTCCCAGTACCGGAGGAAAATCCTAAGCACCTCCGGCAGGGCCGCAAGCCGCCGGCCGGGACCGCCGGTCAGCGCCCGGATCAGGGCTTTAAGGCCGGCGGAGACCTTTTCCGAATAGGGATGCCAGAAAATGTTCCGCCTGACGGCGGGGAGTATGTCGTCCACCACTACCTGGACTTTTACCATTTCTTTAAACCCCGCTTCCCCGTGGGTTCTTCCCAGCCCCGAATCCCCGAAGCCTCCCCAGGGAGTCTCCGCCAGGCCGTGGGACATCAGGTGATCGTTTATCATAACCGCGCCCGCGTTGATCCGCGCCGCCAGCTGCCGGGCCCTGCGGCGGTTCCGGGACCAGACCGATCCTGTTAAGCCGTAGGCAGAGGCGTTGGCTATGCGGAGGGCCTCTTCGTCGTCCGATGCGGGGATCACCGCCGCAACGGGGCCGAAAATTTCTTCGTTCATCACCGGCATGTCCGGCGTTACGCCGGTAAGCGCCAGAGCCGGAGCCGCGGCCGCCGCCGCATCCTGGAAAAAGGCCCCTTCACTTTTGGCGGCAATCTGCGCGCCCTTCGCCAGGCAGGCTTCTATCTGTCTGCATACCGTTTGTTTTTGTTTAAGGCTTGCCATGGGTCCCAGATCAATCCCCTGGCGCAGGCCCCGGATGAGGGCGCAGAATTTTTCCAGGAAAGCATCGTAGACCTTCCGGTGAACAATGATCCGCTGGACGCCCCCGCAGGACTGGCCGGCGTTGGAAAAGGCCGCCCAGACCAGGCCCCCGGCGGCCCGGTCCAGCGCGGCGTCCTCCCGGACGATAGCCGCGTCGGCGCCGCCCAGTTCCAGCACCAGGGGAAGAAGCCGGGGCGCGGCCAGGGCCATCAGTTCCCGGCCGGTAGCGGTGGAACCGGTAAAGAAGAGTTTATCCACCCCCGGCGCGGCGGCGGACCCGATAAAGGCGGGGCCCGCTTCCCTGCCGGGCAGTTCCACATAGGTAAAAAGCCCTTCAGGCAGTTCCGCGGCCCCGAAAAGCACCTCCAAAGAGCGGCCCACGCCGGGGGTAAGGGACGCGGTTTTAAGGAGGACCGCATTCCCCGCCAGCAGGGCCATGACCACTTCCGAAAAGGGTATGGCAAAGGGATAATTCCAGGGAGAAATGATTCCCACCACTCCCCAGGGTTTGTATACCAGGGAACTGCGCTTGTTAAACATCAGCAGGCTGCCCATCCCTGCGGGAGTCTCCGCAAGAAAACGCCGCCCCATCCTCCGGTAATAGCCCAGGGCCATGACCGCGGGAACCAGTTCCGCCGCCAGGGCGTCCAGGGGGAGCTTTCCGTTTTCCCGGTGGATGGTTTCGCTGATGTCGTCAACATGGGCGGCCAGATACGAAGCGGCCTTTTTCAGATGGGCGGAACGCTTCCCGTAAGGCAGTAGGGCCCAGGCCTTTTGGGCTTCCCGGGCCCGGACAATAATCGAAGCCAGCTCTTTACTCTTCATCCCGTACCTCCATTTCTTCCCGTAAACTCATCCATGGCGTGGCTTATGCCGAAAAAGTCCGCCATGGCGTCAAGAAAACCCAGGGGGAACAGCCGGAGCAGAAGGACCGCGTTGGCAAAGGGCGGTATGACAAGACGCCTGCGCTTATTCAGTACGGCTTTGACAATGCGCCGTACCGCATACCGGGGCTCCATGACCGGCAGCAGCAGGGGAAACCGGGTTTTGACCCCGGCGAACATCCCCGTATCGATAAAGAAGGGACAGATTACCGTGGTTTTAACGGCGCTCTTCATGCGGCGCAGTTCCATCCGCAGGGATTCGTCAAAACCCACCGAGGCAAATTTGGAAGCGCAGTAATCCGCCAGGCCCCGGACGCCGATAAGTCCCGCGGCGGAAGCGATGGTAACGATATGGCCGCTGTTTCGTTCCAGCATGGAAGGAAGAAAAGCCTTGGCGGTCCAGAACAGGGAAAGCACGTTAACCTGTATGGTTTTTTCAATTTTTTCGCCGGGGGTTTCCAGCAGGGTTTTACCCGAAACGATACCCGCGTTGTTTACCAAAATATCCACGGGCCCCAGCTTTTTAACAAGCGCCTTTGCCCGGCGGTACACCGCGTCCCCGGCAGATACGTCGCAGCTCATGCCGGTTATGGAAAGGCCCTCCGCCGCGGCTTCTTTTTCCAGGGCCCGTAAGGCCGGAGCGGCAATATCCCACACCGCCACCCGGCCGCCCCGCCGGGCAAAGTCCAGGGCCATAAGCCGGCCTATGCCCGAGGCCCCGCCGGTCACCAGTACCAGTTTGCCGCTTATATCCTTCATCATCCTCCCCCCTTTATGTCAAAAACGTCAAAACCCGGCGCTTTATAAAAGATCCTTTACAAAAGGCTTTCTATTCCCGCTTTTAAACAGGCCGCTTTTAATTTGCCGTCCAGCGTACCCAGCGCGGCGTTCTTGCGGACCGCCAGTTCCAGGTACGCCGCTTCCCGGACGCTCAGTTCGTAGAGCCCCGCCAGGTCAAGAAGCCTGTCGGTATAATCCCCGGAAAAGAAAACTTCGGTACTAAAGTGATACATGGTAAGAAACCGGTTAATTTCCAGGGCATCGGCATGCTTGAACCGGCCCCGCTTTAACGCCGTTAAAAGCAGTTCCGCCATTTCGTCCCAGAACTGAACCGGCACCAGCGTTTCTTCATTGGCAAATTTACGGAACTGATCCTTTACCGAAACGGATTTTTCATGGGGCAAAAAAAGGGCCGCGCAAAAACTGCAGTCCACCACGCAGATCATTTCAGGGTCTGGTAGCTGAAAAGCCGTTCCACGATTTCTTCCCTGGACAGGGTATCTTCTTTTACCGGAACAATCTGGGCAATGGGTTTACCCTGGCGGAGGATAAAATACTCGTGGCCTTTGACTACCTCTTCTATCATCTCCATAAAATAATTTTTGGCGCTGGCGATGTTGATATTCATTGCTCCAGTATACCGTATAATAAGCGCCCTTGTCATGAATCCTTCAATAAAGTATTATTTTTTTTATGAAAATCTGGATCAAACTGCTCATCGGCTCGGTACTGGGTATAGTACTGGGCTTTTTGCTGCCCTATGAAAATCAATCCGTACTTTCCGTCATGGCCTGGCTTGAACAAATGGCCCTGCATATAGGACGTTATACCGCAATTCCCCTGTTGTTTTTTTCGCTGCTTATTGCCGTTTACGAACTGCGGCAGGACCGGGAATTCTGGCCCCTCATCGGCAGGACCTTTCTGGTTATGCTGATAGGAGCGCTTTTTATTATTCCCGCGGGGATCATCGCGACGCTCCTCTTTCCCCCGGCCCGGATCCCCATCCTTATCGAAGAACAGTTTGAAGCCGTATCCCTCCACGTTCCCGACATGGTACTCAACCTTTTTCCTTCAAACCTTTTTTCCGCCCTCTTAAACGATCTGTACCTGCTGCCGGCCTGGTTTCTTGCCTTTTTCATTGCCATGGGTCTGGGACTGGACCGGAACTATTCCAAACCGGTCCTTGCCCTGGGCGATTCCCTTTCCAGGATTTTTTATCATATCGCGTCCTTTTTTTCCGAAATCCTGGCGCTGATGATCATCATTCTGGCGGCGTACTGGGCAGTCCGTTACCACGCCGCCCTGCGGGCCGATGTCTTCAGGGACCTGATCCTGCTTTTGGGGATCTTCGGCGTTATCCTGGGCTTCGGAATATTCCCCCTCTTTCTGTTTATCCTGCAGCCAAAAAACAATCCCTGGGTTACCCTCTACGGCCTTTTGGGGCCCGCCTTCGCGGGCTTCTTTTCCGGGGACATCAACTTTACCCTGCCGGTGATGTACCGCCATGTGAAAGAGAACCTGGGGGTCCGGCGAAGATCCAACGCCGTCACGGTAAGCCTTTGCGCCATATTCGGCAGGGCGGGCAGCGCCATGGTAGCGGCGGTGTCTTTTATCGTGATCATCAAATCCTACTCAAGTCTGGGAATCTCCATGCCGGATGTCTGCATCATAGGCCTGCGGGCTTTTCTGATATCCTTTCTCCTGGCGGGACATCCCGGCAGCGGAGCCTTTACCGCGCTGGCGGTCCTGGGAATGAGCTACGGCAGGGG
>JAISDG010000146.1 GCA_031265015.1 Spirochaetaceae bacterium
GCGTCCAGCAGGGCTTGCAGCCGGGAAAAATCCCTCCGGTCTATCGCTTCCATAAGCTCCCTCTGTACCGCTGGGTTCCGCTTCGCGGGCTTGTTTTGCGCCAGAAGCCCGCCTTGCGCTACAAACTCGCTTTGTACCGCAAACTCGCTTTGCGTTGCGGCCGGAAAGGCGAGGATACAGAACGCCGTAACGGCGGATAACGCTTTTTTCATGGCTTCCTCCCGGAACAGCCCGGATATTCGATGGGATCCTTCATGGAAATCAGGATAGCTGATAAAATCGTTTTAATGAAGCTCCTCCTCCATACTGGCGGCGCTTCCTGTTCCGTGTCATGAGCGGAGGCAATGCGAGGGCTGGACACGGGGAAGGCATTTCTGGTATAGTCGGAGTATGCGGCGCCGTACCCAAGCGGTAAGGGAGAGGTCTGCAAAACCTTTATGCGTGCGTTCGATTCGCACCGGCGCCTTACCCGGGAAATTTCCCCCATTTCTTGCTTTATATAGAGTTGGCGCCGGCTGTGAAAACAGCGGCGTTCCGGCGGCGGGTCAAAGATCCCCCGGAAAACCACCACGATCCGTGCCGGAGGTAAAATCCTCTGACAATGCCAGGATCTTCTCCCGGCCCCCTCCCCATCTTCTCCTTCCCGGTATATACTTAGGCTTATGAAGATTCTGGTGATCGGTTCCGGGGGAAGGGAACACGCCATAGTGTGGAAGCTTGCCCGGTCCGAAGGGGTGGAAAAAATCTACGCCGCGCCGGGTAACGGCGGGACCGCCAAGGCTCCCTCCGGGAGCCGGGTTTCCGGAGGAAGCCAGGTTTCCGGTTTTGACGATCCCGCCGGCGGGCCGGAGTGGGAAAACGTGGACCTCTTCGGGCGGGACCCGGCGGAAGAAGAAATCCAGGAAGCGCTGATCCGCTATGTTGTCAGGGAAGGAATTGATCTAACCGTGGTGGGACCCGAAGCGCCCCTGGCGGCGGGCATTGTCGACCGTTTCCGCGGGGCGGGGCTGGCCGTCGCCGGTCCCGGATCCGCCGCGGCCCGGCTGGAGGCAAGCAAGACCTACGCGAAATCCTTCATGGAAAAATACGGTGTCCGCACCGCCCGGTACCTTGCCTGCGCGGATCCGGCGGAAGCCCTGGCCGCGGTAAGGGCCCACTTTGATTTCCCTTCCGCCGGTAAAAGCGCCCCCGCGCCGCATTCCGCGCCGCCTCCCCTGGTGATCAAGGCCGACGGACTGGCCGCGGGTAAAGGGGTGGTCATTGCCGAAAACCTTCGAACCGCCGAAGAAACCGTTGCCGCTTTTATGCGGGACGGTTCCCTGGGGGACGCGGGAAAAAACATCGTCCTGGAAGAATTTTTACAGGGACCGGAAGTATCGGTTCTGGCCGCGGTAAGCGTTATCCCCGGCCGAAGCGGCGTGATCCTTCCCTTTGTGTCCGCCCGGGACCACAAGCGCCGTTTTGACCGGGACAGGGGACCCAACACCGGGGGCATGGGGGCAATTGCTCCCGCGCCGGGTTTTAACGCCGCCCTGGAGCGGGATTTTGAGGAAGCGATCCTGGCGCCCACCTTACAGGGAATGGAGGCGGAAGGATTTGATTACCGGGGATTTATTTTTTTCGGCCTTTTGCTGCAAAACGGCCGGTGTTACCTTTTGGAATACAATGTACGGCTGGGGGATCCTGAAACCCAGGCGGTGCTGCCCCTGATGGATTCCGATTTTGCCGAACTGTGCGCCGCCATAGAAAACGGTACGCTGGCGGACTTTCACCTGGCCTGGAAACCCGGCGCCGTCTGCGCGCCGGTGGCGGTAGCCGCCGGGTATCCCGGGGGATACCGCCGGGGCGACCCGATAGCGTTTAACGAAGCGGCCTTTGCCAAAACCACGGCGGTATGTTTTGCCGCCGGAGCGGTCCGCGGCGCCGGGGGGCCCGAAGGCTCGGGGCTGCGGACCGCGGGAGGCCGGGTGCTGACCGTGTCCGCCTATGGGGCGGACGGGGCGGAAGCCCGGGCCAGGGCGTACCGGGCCCTGGAAACGGTGCACTTTGAAGGCATGGACTACCGCCGGGACATCGGAGAGCTTTAATGATCTTTTCACCGCGGGTACGCCCGCAGACAGGGGCATGCGAGGCATAATGGATCCCATCTTTTGGCAGCTGCTGCTCCAGCTGGCCCTGATTGGCTGTAACGCCGTTTTTGCCTGCGCGGAAATAGCCCTTATTTCCGTCAATACCGTTAAACTGGAAAAGCTTTCCCGGGGGGGCAGCCGCCGGGCCCAGCGGGTCCTCAAGCTGACCGGACAGCCGGCAAAGTTTCTTGCCACCATCCAGGTGGGAATTACCCTGGCGGGTTTTCTGGGCAGCGCCTTTGCCGCGGATAATTTTTCCGGCAGGCTTACCGCCGCGTTTACCAGGGCGGGAACCGGCATCCCCGAAAAAGTCATCGCCACCGTATCCCTGGTACTGATCACGCTGATACTTTCATTCTTTACCCTGGTATTGGGGGAACTGGTTCCCAAACGGATAGCGATGCGCAAGGCGGAAAAGCTTGCCTTTGCCATGATTTCGATGATCACTATCATTTCCCGGATCTTCGCGCCGGTGGTGTGGCTTCTTACCAAATCCACCAACGTGCTGCTCAGGCTTTTCGGCATTGATCCGGAAGCGGAGGAACAGGCGGTAACCGAAGAGGAGATCCGCCTTCTTATCGATTCGGGCAGCGCCAGAGGTTCCATCACTCCGGGGGAAAAAGAATTTATCCATAACGTCTTTGAGTTTAACGATAAAACCGCGGAAGAAGTGATGACCCACCGCCGGGACGCGGTGATCCTTCGCCTTAAGGACAATGACGAAAGCTGGGAAAAAACGATCATTAAAAACAGGCACAGCTTTTATCCGGTCTGCGGGGATACGGTGGACGACATCAGGGGGGTGTTGAGCGCCAAGGATTACCTGGGCCTTAAGGACAGAAGCCGGAAAACGGTGATGGAAAAAGCGGTCCGGCCCCCCCAGTTAACGCCCAGTACCGTGGGAACCCACGTGCTGTTCAGGAAGATGAAAGCCCGCCGCAGCCACTTTGCCATGGTGCTGGATGAATACGGCAGCCTGGACGGGATTATCACCATGAACGATCTTTTGGAGGAACTGGTGGGGGATCTTGCCGGCGAAGACGGCAAAGCCGATCTGCCCCTGATCGAAAAACAGGCCCCGGGCCTCTGGCGGGTAAGCGGCGCGGCCTCCCTGGACAAGCTGGGAAAGGAAACGGGGGTTTCCTTTCCCGCGGAAAACTACGATACCTTCGGGGGCTTTGTCTTTACGCTGCTTGGCCGGGTTCCCGATGACGGTGAACGCTGCGAGCTTGAATACCCGGAAATGCCCGGGCCCGGAGCGGAGAACGGCCGGGGCCTTCGCATTACCGTTACAAAGATACAGCATCATCGTCTGGTATCGGCGCTGGTGCGGCTGACTTCATCCCCCAGTCAAGCTTCCTCGTAAGGAACATCACCAGAGCTACGATGCTGAAGGTTCCGACGGAACCGGCAAGCAGCGCCCAGTCTTCCGACTGCAGGGTAAAGTACAAAAACGAATAGCAGAGGAGCATAATAAAACCCATGATCCAGCTTTTGCCCCAGGCTCCCAGCAGGGACCGGGAATAGAAGGCCGTCATGGCGATGACTGAGGCGGCGGAAATAAGATAGGCCATCCCGAAATTCATGTGTTCCGAAAATGACAACAGCAGAAGGTAGAACACCGCGTTGCCAAGTCCCGCCAGAAGGTACTGTACGGGATGAATGTCCCGGCGCAGAAAAATCTCGAACAGAAAAAAACTCAGGAACGGGATCACGATAAAAAGCAGGGCGTATTTTACCGCCCGGGTATTTACATCGTAATGATCCAGGGCCTTGAAAAAGTCTACCCCAAAACTGTTGTTCCCAAAGGACATCCCGTTTTGGGAGGAATTTGTTTCGCCTTCTTTCCAGGCCAGGGGTATGTTCCGGCTCAGGTGGCTTATCTCCCACCGGGCGCCGAAACCGCTTTCGGTAAGCTTGTGGGAAACGGGAAGATACGCTCCCTTGAATGATGGCGCGGGCCAGTCGGCGTTGACCTCAAAGACGCTGTCTTCCCCTACGGGAACCATCCACAGGGACTTCCCCCCCTGGGCCTCCAGGATAATGTCGAAACTGTTGATCCCCTGTTTCTGCGGTGCGGCGGCGCGGATTCCCCCGGCGGCAAAACCCAGATCCCCGGGCAGGAATTCCAGTCCGCCGGCGTTCCAGGCCGCGGTGGTAACGCCCCTGATTCCCCGCTGGCTTGACAGGGTGATGACCAGTTCCGCTTTTTCGGGGAACGCTGTCTGGCCCGGCAGTAGTTCTTTTTCCAGAATTCCGGAATCAAAGAATCCGCTCAGATGAACCGTCCCCGTAAAGAGGGGCACGGAAAAAATACCCCGCCGTTTTATTTCAGTCCCCAGCTCCGTCCTGCCCAGCAGTTCCTTCGGTACCGTCCAAAGATAAAAGGCGGTTTCCTGGATTTTGGTTTCCTCTTCCCTGCCGGTCCTGGTTTTGATTTCTTTCCGTTCCACGCATGGGATGCGCAGCAGCGGCCCCTGGATCACAAATTCCTCCCCCCAGGACCGCATAATCTCCTCTTCAACTTCCATGGCCCGGTTCTTTCTTTCCCAGATGATATTCCGGATCATTCCCGTGGGAATCAAAAAAAGCAGAACCAGCGCCAGCAGGAGAAATACCTTAAATCCCCTGGAACTGCTTATGGCCCGTATTCCGTTCATATCGTACTCCTCTAAAAACCCGCGGCGATATACCGCAGCAGCATACCGCAGCAGCATACCGCGGCGATACCGCGGTGATACCGCGGTGAATTGGAAGGAAACCAACGGTTCCCGCTTTATGTTTTCGGTTCCGATTGCGGCGGAATGACGGCCTCATTACGGCAAAATTCGGGCATTTGCGGAAAAGGGCCGTTTTTGCCGGGGGAACGCTTTGCTTTTACCCGGCGGTTCCATATAATGAAACCATGTCCGGCGGTTCCCCGTATAAACCTTGTATTGCCGTGGTGGATGATGAAAAAAACATCCGGGAAGTGATCCGCCTTGCCCTGGAGAAGGAATTCTTCCGGGTGGAGGAGTACCGGGACGGCCTTGCCGCGTGGGAAGCGTGGTATACCGGTGAAGGATCCGGGCCGGTTCTGCGGATGCCGGATCTCGTCATCCTGGACATTACCATGCCCCGGATGAACGGCATCGAACTGTGCAAAAAGATCCGTTCCGCCGGTTCCGCGGCCCCGGTTATTTTTCTTTCCTCCCGGGATGAGGAGATCGACAAAGTCCTGGGCCTTGAATCAGGGGGCGATGATTATGTCTGTAA
>JAISDG010000164.1 GCA_031265015.1 Spirochaetaceae bacterium
ATAGCCAGGCAATACGCACCGGTACGAATTATGACGCGGCCCTGGATGACAAATATTTTACGGGGTTTAAGTCAAATTTTATCGTTGGCGTAACTACAGACTATTTCCTTACGAGCCGCCTGTGCCTTGGCGGAGGTTTTGCGTATAATTTAATCATCAATCCTTTTTACTTTTATTCGGATCCGGATAAATCCATGAAATTTTGGCAGGACCGGTATTTACACAATTTTTCGCTCAATCTTATGGTTCAATACCGCTATTAACCCTTGACAAGCCGGGTATCTCTCTATAGCATGGCATGTGTAATCCGTCCTGGACGGTTATAGCCAAAAAGCCGCTTGTAAGCCGTGGATCACAGGTTCGAATTCCGGGCGGCTCAATGGCACAGGTAAAGATCATGTTACCTGCAATTTTTTTAAGGGGTTAGTATGAGCGTACGGGCAACGGAAAGGCTTGTTGGAGATGTAGTTGTGGCGTCGGGATTGCGGGACAGTGCAAAAATGATTGTACAGTCCGTTGATGAAGGGGCAAAACGGATCACCACTATCTGGTTTTCGGATGATCATTCGGTGCAGACGGGGGTATTTCCCGCCAGCGCTATCGACAGGGCGGAACTGAAAGAACCGGCAAAAAAAGCGGCGGCTAAAAAGCCCGCGGCCGGCGCAAAAAAACGTTCCCGCTAAATCATTTACAGTAAAAAAGCGTACTTCCGAATCTCCGTTCCCTGCTTTTTCAAAATACCAATATTGCGGAAAAGCGGGGGATGGTATACCCTCTAGGTATGTTCACTATCGCTTTTTCCGGCGGCGGTACCGGCGGGCATATCTATCCGGGCCTGGCTGTGATATCCGCTTTACAGCGGGAGCTGGACTGCCGGGTATTCTGGGTAGGTTCCTCCCGGGGAATAGACAGATCCCTGGTGGAAGCGGCGGGGATTGCGTTTTACGGCATCCCCGCGGGAAAGCTGCGCCGGAATTTTTCACTGCGAAACGTCAGTGATTTCTTTAAAGTAGCCGCGGGTTTTTTTGCCGCGAAAAAAATTCTTAAAAGGGAAAAGCCCGCGCTTCTTTTTTCAAAGGGGGGGTTTGTGAGCGTTCCGCCCTGCGCCGCGGCCGCTTTTCTGGGAATCCCCGTTGTTACCCATGAGTCGGATTACAGTCCCGGTTTGGCTACCAGGCTTAACGCCCGGTTTGCGGAAAAAAGCGGGGGCCGGGTTATTACCGCGTACCGGGAAACGGCGGATCGCTTTTCCCCGGGGATACGGAAAAACGCGCTGGTCCTGGGGAATCCCGTGCGATCCTGCTTTCGTCACGGGGACCCGGAAGCGGGCAGGGCGTTCCTCGGCGCGGGAGAGGGGGACAGGGTACTTCTGGTCCTCGGGGGCAGCCAGGGGGCCCGGGAGTTAAACCGCCTGGTTGAAGCGTCCCTTCCCGCGCTGGGTTCATCCTATCTTGTGGTACACCAGACCGGGCCAGCCCATGAACCGGCGGTACCAAATACTCCGCGGTACAAAACCTATCCCTATATCAGGGACGAAATGCCCGATGTCCTGGCCGCGGCGGAGCTGGTGCTCTGCAGGAGCGGCGCCGGTACGGTCTGGGAATGCGCCACCGCGGGAAAACCCATGATACTCCTTCCCCTGGCGGGTTCCGGCACCCGGGGGGATCAGGTAGAAAACGCCCGGTTTTTTGAAAAAGCCGGAGCGGCGGCGGTGCTTTCCCCGGAACGCCGGAGGCCGGAGGACCTGGAGGCGCTGGTTAAACTGCTGGCGGCGGACGGTGAAAAGCGCGGCGCCATGGCGGAAGCTTCCGCCCGGATTGGCGCGGAGGACGGCGCCGGGCGGATTGCCGGCTTTTTGCGGGAAACCCTGGAAACGATGGAGAAAAGCCGGTGAACCTGCCTGTTATCGATCTGGTTTTTATCATTCTTTTGGGACTCCTTACCCTGCGGGGCTTTTTAAAGGGCTTTACGGGGGAATTTTTTTCCATCGCTTCCCTGGCCCTGGGCATACTTGCGGCGGTTCTTCTGTTTAAAAACGGCGCGGCTTTTCTGCGGGACCGGTACTTTCAGAATCTGTCGCTGGTTCCCGAGGTCCTTGCCTTTTTTGCGGTCTTCCTGGCGGTGTTTTTTCTGGGAAAAATTCTGGAACATATTGTTAAGGATATTATCACCCGTCTGAACCTGGACAGGCTGGACCGGGGGCTGGGTCTTTTTCTGGGAGCGGCGGAAGCCTGCGCCCTTATTGTCCTCGCGGTTTTTATCCTTTTAATGCAGCCCCTTTTTGATCCCCAGCAGCTTCTGGGGAAAAGTTTTTTTGTCCGGCTCCTCGCGCCCCTCATAGGAGCTTTCCGTGTTTGATAACATCCTTCACCAACCGGTGATCGCCAGGCTTAAGGCGGATATCGCTTCCGGTTCCCTGGCCCCGGCGCTGCTCTTTTCCGGCCCCCGGTACGGGGGAAAGGGGACGGCCGCGCTGGAACTGGCCAGGGTGCTGGACTGCGAAGCGCCTGCGCCGGGAGCGTGGAACTGCGGCTGTCCCGGCTGTATACGGCACCGGAACCTGGTTTCGTCTGATCTGCTCCTGCTGGGGCGGCGGCGCTTTTATGAAGAAACCTCCGCCTCGTCGGAGGCCTTTTTGCGGAATCCGGAAAACGCCGGGGGGCGGATGCTTTTTATCCGTTCCGTCCGAAAGCTGCTGGCCCGGTTTAATCCGGTCCTGTGGGAAGAGGATCCCAAACTCGGAAAAATCAGATCATTGGCCGGAGCGCTGGAAGAAGATCTGTCGGATTTTGAAGAAAGCCCCGTTCCCCGGGAACGGTCCGCGGTGGAAAAACACTGCAAAAGCATCATTGAAAAAGCGGTAAAGCTGGAAACCGGCGGCCTGGGCGAATATGTTCCCGTCTCCCAAATCCGCCGGGCGGCGTACTGGAGCCGCCTGGCTCCCCTGGGCAGGCATAAGTGTATTGTCATCGAAAACGCCGAACAGATGCAGGAGGGGGCCAAAAATTCCCTCCTTAAGATACTTGAGGAGCCGCCCCCGCGGGTTACCATCGTGCTGACCAGTTCCCGGTCCGCAAGCCTGCTGCCCACCGTTTTGTCGCGGCTGCGGGATTACCGTTTTGTGAAACGCGGCGGGAAAGAAGAAGGGGAGGTTATTGCCCGCATCTTCCGGGAGACGGATTCCTTTCAAAGCATCGAAGCCTATCTTGAATCTTTCCTGCCGGTGGGCGGGGAAATCCTCTATCCCCTGGGGGCGTATTTTGTCGCCTCCGCCGCGGCGGAAGCCGTTCGGGAACTGCGGAACCAGCGAAGGGATATTCCCCCCCTTCTGGCGGATCTGGGCAGCTTTGCCGCGCCCATCGCGGAATCCGCCGGCATGGGACGGCCCGCGCCGGATCTGGGGACCGCCGCCGGCAAAACCCTGCAGACCGCGGAACGGTTTGAAATTCCGGGACTGCTTTCACGATTTTTGCTTCAGATAAGTTCCCTGATTTCCGCGTGGCTGCGCAGCGGCGGAAGTCCCGAAAAAACGGTATGGTCCGATCTGTGGCGCAGGGAATTGCAGCGCGCGGCCGCGGAGGCGGATTCCTTTAATATCGCCGCGCCCATGGTACTGGAACGGCTTCTGGAAGCCCTTAAAACGGGGATGATCACATGAGGCCGATAATACCCAGGGCGCTGCAAAAATTCGCCAAACTGACTTCCGAACAGGTAAAGGATCTGCTCTTTTCCATGTTTACCGATATCGACAGGCTTGAAACGGTGCTGGATTCCCTGGCCGAAGGAATTCTGGTCTGCGATTCGGACCATAATCTTATCCTGGCCAATAAATACGCGGACAGGCTTTTGTCTTTTTTCCATGCCGAAGAGGCGGTTAAAATCTGGAACGCCGTCAGGGACGAGGAAATTTCGGAATTTCTTGAGCAGGTTCTCTTGTCCGGGGATCAGGTGAGGGAACAGGAATTTGAAACGGAACACAAGGGCATAACGCGGCTTTTGTCCATCAGTATTTTTCCCCTGGTCAAGGATTACCAGGTTAAAGGCTCCCTTATCCGCATGGACGACGTTACCGAGAAGCGCAAAAAAGAAGCCCGCCTGCGGCGGATTGAAAATCTTGCCAGCCTTACCACCCTGGCCGCGGGAGTGGCCCACGAAATCAAAAATCCCCTGGGGTCTATTTCCATTCATATCCAGCTGCTGCAAAAGGCTTTTGTAAAAAACGAAGAACTGTACTATGTCTCCCATCCGGAGGACCGGCCGGATCCCAACTTTTCGGGGGACAAGGGGCCCGTGGCGTATTTTGAAAAGTTCCACAAGTATATCGCCATTATCAATGAAGAAATCGACCGGCTTAATCACATTGTGGTGGATTTTCTTTTTGCGGTAAAACCCATGGACCTGAATCTGCGGGAGGGAAATTTTAACGCCTTTATCCGGGAGCTGCTGGACTTTGTGGGCTATGAGCTTGAAAATGCCCATGTTACCGCCGTTGTGGAGCTGGACGAAAACCTGCCCCCCCTTGATTTTGACGAACGCGTCATGAAGCAGGCCCTGCTGAATCTTATCCAGAATTCCGTGGCGGCCATGAACGGGGGGGGAACCCTGACCATCAAAACGGAACAAAAAGGCGGGGAAGTCCTGGTCAGCATCTGCGATACGGGCAGCGGCATTCCCGAAGAAAACATGTCTAAAATTTTTGAGCCCTACTTTACCACCAAGGAGCAGGGGTCCGGGCTTGGCCTGACGCTGGTGTTTAAAATTATCCGGGAACACCGGGGAGAAATAACCGTAGACTCCCGGGAAGGAAAAGGCGCCCGGTTTACCATAACACTGCCCGTGCCGCAGAGGGAAAAGCGCCTGCTGCCCGCGGGGGAAACGGAACAGTATGCTGTCCGCGCTCTGCCGGACAGGGGAGTTGTACCATGAAATTCCGGCTTCTGGTGGCGGATGATGAAAAAAATATCCGCGAGGGACTGGCTGCGGCCCTGGAAATGGATGGCTATGAGGTGGTTACCGCCGGCGACGGTGCGGAAGCCCTAAGCCGCTATGAAAAGGGCGACATAGACCTGGTGATTACCGATCTCAGGATGCCCGGCCTTTCCGGCGGGGAACTGCAGAAAAAAATCGGCGCCGGAAATCCTGCCCTGCCGGTTATCATTCTTACCGGCCACGGTACGGTTGAAAACGCGGTGACCGCGATGCGGAACGGCGCCTACGATTTTCTAACCAAGCCCGTTAACCTGGATCATCTTTCCATGCTGGTCAAGCGGGCGCTGGAAAACCAGGAACTGGCCCTGAAGCACCGGAATCTGGAAGAGGAACTGGAAAAACAGAATCAGTTTAAAAAGATGATTGGCTCCAGCGCCGCCATGCGGCAGGTCTTTGAGATGATTAGCCGCGCCGCCCCGGCCAGGGCTTCTATTCTGGTAACCGGGGAATCGGGGGTGGGCAAGGAGCTGGTGGCCGACGCCCTTCACGAACTGTCTCCCCGGAAGGGGAAGCCCCTGGTCAAGGTCCACTGCGCCGCCATTCCCGACACCCTTATCGAGAGCGAGCTCTTCGGCCACGAAAAGGGGGCTTTTACCGGAGCGGTTTCCCGCCGGCGGGGCCGGTTTGAGCTGGCCAGCGAGGGAACCCTTTTCCTGGACGAAATCGGCGAAATTGATCAGAACATCCAGATAAAATTGCTGCGGGTTCTGCAGGAAAAGAAATTTGAACGGGTCGGGGGGGAGGAAACCCTGGAAGTGGACGTGCGGATCATTGCCGCCACCAACCGGGATTTAAAAGCGGAAATAGAAAAGGGAAGCTTCCGGGACGATCTCTACTTTCGGCTGAACGTGGTTAATATCCACGTGCCTCCCCTGCGGGAACGGAAGGATGATCTGCCCCTGCTGATCAACGCCTTTTTGAAGGAGTTTGCCGCGGAAAACGGAAAAGCCGTGGAAGGGATCGATGAAAAGGCCCGGGCCGCCATCTACGGTTACGACTGGCCCGGCAACATCCGGGAGCTGCGGAACTGTATGGAAAGCTCGGTGGTCATGGCCAAGGGCAGCGTCATCACCGAAGCGGACCTGCCCCCCACGGTACGGGCAAAAAGCGAGGAAGCGTGGATCCGCATCCCCCTGGGGGCGACCATGGACGCTTCGGAAAAGATTATCATCCGGGATACCTTAAGTTACTTTAGTGGAAACAAAAGCAAGGCCGCCGAAGTTTTGCGGATAGGCCGCAAAACCCTTCACCGCAAGCTGGCGGAATGGGATGAAGGCTGAAGGCCGGGGTAAAGTCCGCTGCAGAGTAAAGCGCGTCGCGGGACAAAGCCGTTTCCGGCGGCCCCTCTGACGGCCCGCAAAAAATGAGTAATGCCCTTATGCCGTTACCGGGGCCATAAACCCGCCGGGAAAGCGTGGGGGCGTTTTTTTTACAAATCCGGACGATTTTTTGAAAATTCGGTTCTTTTTTAAAAAATTCCCCTTGACATAAGAATGTTATCTCTATATAACAATATGTACGAAGAGACTAACATCTAGTTCCGGACTGTAGTTCCGGCCCAGGGGGGAGTAATATATGCGTGGTGCCGTATCAAAAATATTAGCTTTAACTAACATAATGATTGTTTTCGCGCTGTTCTGCGCGCCGCCCCTCTTTGCGGCCTTTGAAACCTGGGGCGCCATGGCGGAGGAAATGTCTGTCGAGGCCGGCAAGGCGTACTCCATCTATGCCGCGGGGGACGCTAAGGCCGCCAAGGCCCAGGTTGACGTGGTGTATTACGGCTATTATGAAAAATACGGCTTTGAAAAGACCGTTATGGCCTATATCTCGGGCGCCCGGGCCGCCCAGGTGGAGTATCAGTTCAGTACCATAAAAAAGCTCATGACTTCCCAGGCGGATGCCGCGGAGGTTCGCGGCGCCATAGACAGCCTTTCCCGGTATTTACGGGAAGACGCCGCCCGGCTGGACGGCAAGAACGAAAATCCCCTGGGGGTCTTCCTCGGTTCCCTGGTGATCATCCTCCGGGAGGGCTTTGAGGCGATCCTGATTGTGGGGGCGATCATCGCGTACCTCCTTAAAAGCGGCAACGGAAAAAGCACCCGGGCGGTGTACTGGGGGGCCCTGCTCGCGCTGGGGGCAAGCGTGGTTCTGGCCTGGATATTTAACCGGATTACCAGCATCGCGGGGGGTCAGAACCAGGAAATTGTGGAAGGACTTACCATGCTCACCGCCGTGGCGGTGCTGTTCTATGTCAGCAACTGGATGGTGTCCAAGGCCGAAGCCGGGGCATGGGGCAGGTATATCGAGGGGAAAGTACAGTCCTCTATCGGGCGGGGCAGTCTTTTTTCACTGACCTTTGCCGCCTTTCTCGCGGTGTTCCGGGAGGGGGCGGAGACGATCCTCTTTTACCAGGCCATGCTTGCCCAGGTTCAGAGTTACCTCAACATGGTATGGCTTGGCCTGGCGGTGGGCAGTGTGCTTCTGGTAATCGTATACCTGGTGATCCGGTTTCTCAGCATCCGGCTTCCGTTAAAGCCGTTTTTCCTGGGAACCAGCATACTGCTTTTTGTCATGTCCATTTCCTTTGCCGGTAACGGGGTAAAGGAACTACAGGAAGGAAACGTGATTGGCGTCACCACCATACCGGGAATGGTTTCGGTGGATCTTCTGGGAATCTATCCCACCCTGGAGACGATCATTCCCCAGCTGGTACTGCTGGCGGCAACTGTCGTGACCTTTGTCATTCAGATAAGGAGGTGGAAGACGATGAAGGAGACTTAAATTTATCCGGAGGATAAAAAGTATCCGCGGTATGAAAACCGGCGGATAAAAAATCCCCGGGTAAAAAGGAACGATATCTTTAAAAAACATGAACCTGTGTTCATGTGCAATTAACGCAAGCGGCCGCGCCGTCAGCGGCGGCGCCGCTTTTATAAGGAGAAAGCATGAAAAAGTTAACGGTGATTTTGATTTGCGCGGTATGCGCCGCATTGGTCCTGGGTTGTGGACAATCCGAGGGTTCCGGTGATTCGGTTTCGGTTCAGGCTGGCCCCGCGGTAACCCCGGAGGAAACGGCGGGGTTTGAAGAATTCCCCATCGGCGACGACATTGAGCTGGGTCCGCTGAATGTGGCGGGGGTGTACTTCCAGCCGGTGGATATGCTTCCCGCGGGGAACAGCCTTCCCGCTTCCCAGTCGGATATGCACATGGAGGCGGATATTTCCGCCCTGAACAATGATCTGGGTTACGGGGTGGGGGACTTTGTTCCCAACCTGACCGTCAGTTATGAAATCACAAAAGAAGACGGCTGGAGAACCGAAGGGACTTTTATGCCCATGAACGCCAGCGACGGCCCCCACTACGGGGCAAACCTGAAACTGAACGATGCCGGAACCTACAAGGTCCGGTTTATCATTCAAAACCCCGAAGCCCAGGGCTTCCTGCTCCACGTGGACCAGGAAACGGGGGTTCCCGGCAGATTCTGGGATTCGCCCCTGGTGGCCGAGTGGGATTTCGACTTCGTTCCCAGAACGTGGTAATCTGCGGGTATAGGGCGGTATGCTAAAATATTGTATTCAGGTCATTGCCAATTCCCTGAACGCCTCTCTGCTTACCGCCCTTTTTTTTGCCCTTGTTCCCGCCGCTCCGGCGGCGGATGCCGCCGGGACCCGCGGGGTTCCGGCGGAACAAAAACGGCTGCTGCTTGCCGCCGCCGCGGGTCTTGCCGCCGCCCTGATCCTGGCGGTGCTCCGGCGGACTACCACCATCGTAAACCGGGAGCTGGTGAATATACCCCTGCTGGTTCTTCTGGCCGCGGCGGCGGCGGCGCTGCTGGTTTCGCTGTGGTGTAAACGGAGGGCGCTGTTCCGTATCGGCGGCATGATCTTTCTTGCGTCCCTGTGGTTTTATTCGATGCCCACGGTCTTTTTGTATCCCGCCGAATTTACCGCCGCGGGGGAGAGTCCCTTCAGCGCCGATACGGTAGCCAGGGCGGCGGGGTTTTTGCTGGGCCTGGCGGTGACGGCCCTGGGGGGCCTGGCGGTGTACCACAGCGCCAGGCCTTTTCCCGGTAAGGCCCGGCTTTCCTTTACCGCCCTTGCCGGGGCGGCCATGATAGGCTGGGGAGGGGCGTTCATCCAGATCCTCCTTGCCCGCCGCCTTATCCGGTTTTCCCGGCCCCTCTTCAGGCTGACGGTCTTTATCCTGAACCACGGATCGTTCTTTTTGTTTTTTGCCGCCGCGGCCGGCGCGTTGTTTCCGGCGCTGCTCTTTGCCGCTTACCGCAGGGTAGGGGGGACCTTTTCCAATCCCGCCGAAAGGCGGAAGGCCCTGGCCGAAGCGAAGTCCTGCCGCCGCCTGGCCGTTTTCGGCTTTTTTCTTTTGTGCGGGGCGGTATTCTCCCAGACGGCGCTGAAAAGCCTGGATAACCGGGAGGTGGAACTTTCCCCCGCCGAACCCATGACCGTAGCCGGGGAAGAAATTCTGATTCCCGTCACGACGGTAGAGGACGGCCGCCTGCACCGTTTCGCCTGGAACGCCTCCGACGGGACAGAGGTGCGCTTCATCGTGATTAAGAAAAACGCCGCTTCCTACGGGGTGGGCCTGGACGCCTGCGACATCTGCGGCAATACGGGGTACTATGAGCGGAAAGACGGCGTGGTCTGTAAGCTCTGCGACGTGGTGATGAATAAATCCACTATCGGTTTTAAGGGGGGATGCAATCCGGTTCCCCTGGCCTACCGGCTGCGGGAGGGGTCCATGGTGATTCAAATAGAAAATCTGGAACGGGAAAAGGGCAGATTTCATCTTTAGATGAAGATGAAATCCTTTACCCTATGGTGATGATTGCGCGGAAACCAAAGGTTTCCCGGGAATTCGATAACAGATGATTCTGACAGGAACGATATGTTTTGGAGAATGGTAAAAGGAGCCCTGTTCAGGCAGCGCTCAAAGATGTTTATGATTGGCTTTACCGTCGCCCTGGGATCCTCCCTGGCATCGGCGATGCTCGCTGTCATGTTTGACATAGGCGGCAAGATCAACCGGGAACTGAAAACCTACGGCGCCAATATTACGGTCCTTCCCCGGGGCGCTTCGCTCTTGAACGATCTCTACGGGATAGGGGAAGAAGGGCGCTATCTTCAGGAAGACGAGCTGGGCAGTATCAAAACCATCTTTTGGGCTTTTAACATTGTAGATTTTAGCCCCTGGCTTGCGGTGAACGCTTCCATGGTTTCCCCCGCGGACGGACGGCAGGATATAAATCTGTACGGCGTGTGGTTCGATCAAACCATGGAACTTCCCACGGGGGAAACAGTTTCCACGGGAATACGGAACATGAAAAGCTGGTGGCAGGTACGAGGAGACTGGCCCGGTACGGAAGACGCGGTCCTGGCGGGGATCGGCGCCGCGGAACGGAACGGCCTGGCCCCGGGGGGGACGATTACGCTAGAACTGGGGGGCAGAAAAAAAACCTTTACCGTTTCGGGGATCGTCAGTTCCGGCAGTGAAGAGGATAACCGGATTTTTGTATCCCTTGACGCGGTACAGGAACTGGCGGGCCTGGAAGGCCTGGTAAGCGGCGTGGAGGTCAGCGCCCTTACCACCCCTGATAACGACTTGTCCCGCCGGGCCGCCCAGGATCCTAAAAGCCTTTCCATCAAGGACTGGGAAACCTGGTACTGTACCGCCTATGTAAGCGCCATCTGCTACCAGATAGACGAAGTGATCACCGGGGCGGTTTCCAAGCCGGTACGCCAGGTCGCGGAAAGCGAGGGAGCCATTCTTGAAAAGACAGAACTCCTGATGCTGCTTATCACCGTGGTAAGCATGGCCGCCTCGGCTCTGGCGGTCTCCAACCTGGTTACCGCCGGCGTGATGGAGCGTTCCGCGGAAATCGGCCTTCTGAAAGCCCTGGGCGGCAATGACCGCCGGATCATCGCGCTGGTCCTGGCGGGACTTGCCGCCGCGGGAATCGCCGGCGGCGGGGCGGGCTTTTTTGCGGGCCTCGGCTTTGCCAGGATCATCGGGCATACGGTATTCGGGTCCGGTATCGCGTTCACCGCCGTGACCATCCCCATTGTGGCCGCCCTGGTATTGCTGGTGATCCTGGCGGGAAGCATTCCCGCAATTCGTTTCCTCCTTTCGCTCCGCCCCGCGGAAGTACTGCACGGCAGGTAAGCATGAAACGCCGCCGTTTTTTTATGATGATGCTGGTCCGCTCCCTCCTCCGGCGCAAATCCAGAATGGCCGCGGCCCTGCTGGCAATCACCCTGGGGTCGGCGATCCTTTCGGGCCTTCTTGCCCTCTACTACGACATACCCCGCCAGATGGGCCGGGAGTTCCGATCCTACGGAGCGAATTTTCTGCTCCTTCCCGCGGAGGGTAATTCCTCCGTTTTCATGGAAGACATCCGGCGGGCGCTGGACTATTTTCCCCGGGAAAGCGTGATAGGGGCCGCCCCGTACCGTTATGCGGCAATCACCATCAATGAACAGCCCTTTATGGCTGCGGGAACAGATATGGAGGAGGCCCGGAAAACCAGTCCCTACTGGTTTATCCGGGGGGAATGGCCCGCTCCGGGAGAAGTGCTTGCCGGCGCGGAAGCGGCGGCCCTGCTGGGGATTGTGCCCGGCGGCGCCGTTATCCTCCGGGGAACCGGCAAAGCCGCCGGTGTCAGCATAGCTGCCGGCCCTGCCGATGCCGGTATCGGCAGAGCCGGCGGCCCGGAAGAACCTCTGGCGGGAATCGGGGAAGGCCGTGAGTTCCGGGTTGCCGGCATTATGCAGTCGGGGGGCGCGGAGGAAGCCTTTATCTTTATCCCCATGGAAGATTTTGACGCGATGATGGGGGACGGCGGCAGGGCCGATATGGTGGAGTGCAGCATCTCCTTTGACGAGGGGGCGCTGGAAGCGGCGGCCGCGAAAATTCGCCTGGACGTTCCCGGGGTGGAAGGGCGGCTGGTTCGAAG